>NZ_JAMYJY010000059.1:0-23516 GCF_024136985.1 Haloferax sp. AB510 | reverse complement strand
CCCGCTCCACGCGGCCGCCGTCGCGGCCTACGCGAACGGCCGCGCGGGCGATCTCGCCGCCGAGGCGTTCGGCAGCGGCCTCGTCGCGACCGACCTGCTCGAACGACTGCCCACGGCTCTGCGAGGTGACGAAGCATGAGCGACGAGCACGCCGGGTCGGAGTCGAACGAGTCGGCCGACGGCGACGACCGCGACCTGACCCATGTCGACGAGGACGGCAACGTCCAGATGGTCGACGTGGGCGCGAAGCCCGACACGCGCCGCCGGGCGGTCGCCCGCGGGACCATCCATCTCAGCGCCGACACCGTTCGGGCTATCCGCGACGACGAAATCGGGAAGGGTGACGTGTTGGCGACGGCTCGAATCGGTGCGATTCAGGCCGTCAAGCACACGTGGGAGACGATTCCGATGTGCCACCAGATCCCCATCACGAACGTTGACACCGAGTTCGAGGTGGCCGACGAGTCGGTCACGCTCTCCGTGACGGTCGGCACGACCGGGAAGACGGGCTGCGAGATGGAGGCGTTAGAGGGCGTGACGACCGGCCTCAACGTCGTCTGGGACATGGTGAAAGCCGCGGAGAAAGACGACGACGGCCAGTATCCGGGGACGCGCATCTCGGACGTCGAAGTCGTCACGAAGGAAAAAGAGACGCTCGACTGAGCCGAGTCCCGCCTCGGTGACCCCAGCGTGGGGCATGCGACTCAGGCCGAGTCGGCCGGCGCGGAGAGGTCGGCGGCCTTCGCCCGGGCCTTCTCCACGATGGCGGGGCGCGCCTCGAACTCGACGTGGACCTGTTCGCCCTCGTACTCCTCGGTCTCGACGTGGGCGTGGTCGTAGAGCCACGAGACGAGGCTCATCGTGTCGTCTGCCATCGGCAACAGGAGGCGCTCGTGCTTCCACGCGGGCAGTTCGTCCTCGACGCGGGCGGCCAACTCCTCGACGTTCTCGCCGGTCAGTCCCGAGACGGCGACGGGGCTGGGCGCGAGCGCCGACAGCGCCGCGCGCTTTTCTTCGAGTTCCTCGGCCGCGACCTTGTCCACCTTGTTGAACACGGTCACGATGGGCGCTTCGTTGCGCTCGTAGAGCGTGTCGTGGCTGGTGACGAGTTTCTCCCGCATCTCCTCGATGGGCTCGGAGGCGTCCACGACGAGCAACACGAGGTCGGCCCGGTAGACCGAATCGAGCGTGGACTTGAACGACTCGACGAGCCAGTGGGGGAGGTCAGAGACGAATCCGACAGTGTCGGTGAGAAGCACGTCTCGCTTGCCCGTCTCGGCGCGGCGCGTGGTCGTCCCGAGGGTCGTAAACAGCTTGTCTTGGGACTCGGCGGTCGGGTCGAGGTCCGGGTGGAGGTCGTCGTTCTGGCCGACTTCGAGGTCGGCGGCGAGCCGCTGCATCAGCGTCGACTTCCCGGCGTTCGTGTAGCCCGCGAGGGCCACGAGGTCGAAGCCGGACTCGCGGCGCTGTTCGCGCCGGGTCTCCTCTTTGTCCGCGATGGCGTCCAGTTCGTTCTTGATGCGCGAAATCTGGGCCTTGATGTCCTGTTCGCGGCTCTCGTCGTACTCGCCGAGGCCCATGAAGCCGGGGCGCTCGTCGCGCTTCGCCAGCGACGCCTTCGCCTCGGCGCGGGGCAGTTCGTAGCGGAGCTCGGCGAGCTCGACCTGTAACTGCGCCTTGCGGGTGTTCGCCCGCTGGCCGAAGATTTCGAGGATGAGCGTGAAACGGTCGATGACCTCCACGTCGTCCGGGAGCTTCTGGGCGATGTTGTACGTCTGGTAGGGGCCCAGTCGGTTGTCGAAGACGACGGCGGCGGCGTCCTCGCGCGCGACGAGCGACGCTAACTCGCCGACTTTCCCTTCGCCGAAGTGGAACGCGGCGTCCTCCTCGCGGGTCTGGGTGAGTTGCCCGACCACCTCGTAGCCCGCGGCGCGGGCGAGGTCGGAAATCTCCGTGAGGTCGGCGTCGCCGCGGTCGACGCGCTTTGCGACGACGACGCGACTCATCGCCGCACCTCGATTGTGGGGTACGTAGCCTGCACTGTGTCAGTCGGTACTAGCCGCCGGAGGCACTTAAGCCCCGCTCGGCCGGGATCACGCGTCGAGATGGCGTCCCGTCACCTCCCGTTCCATGGCCGCGTTTGGACGCCGGGACTCTTGTAGGTTGCCCGGAGGCGACCTGACAGTTCGGTGACGGCGACAGTCTCCCCACAAATCACTTATACTGACGGGCGGGATGTTCGCCGTATGGACCCCTTGCAACTGAGCATCGACCCGCAGCAGCTCGGCATCGAGTTCGGGAGCGGGGCCGTCATCGGCGGCATCATCGGCTTCGCGGCCAAGAAAATCGCGAAGCTCATCGCCGTCATCGTCGGCCTCGAACTCGCCGTGTTCAAGTTCCTCGAATCGCGGGGCATCATCACCGTCGACTGGGAGCGCCTCACCGGCGGAATCGTGAGCGCCACGCAGGACGCCGCGACCGGCGCGCCGCCGGACTGGATTTCGACGATTCTCTCGACACTTTCTATCTCCGCCGGCTTCTCGGGCGGCTTCCTCGTCGGCTTCAAGAAGGGGTAGTTCGCGTTCGAGACTCGCCGACGCGCCTCAGAGGTCGTCTTCGTCCTTGACGATGCGCGTCTCGGCCGTGCCGCTCGTGATGTTGTTCACCTTGTCGTAGAAGTCGTTTTGCATCCCCGCGGGGAACGTGATGACGCCGACCCACGAGCCGTCGTTCTGCCACTCCTCGCGTTCGAGGTCGCCGTAGCTCCGAATCTGGGCCTGCCCGCTGCCGGCGTACTCGGCCGGGAGTTGGACGGCGACGGTGACTTCGGCGAACTTGATGGGCAACACGGGTCGAAGCGCGTCGAGCGCGTCGTCGACCTGCGACTCGACCGGCTCCATCGGGTCGATTTTGAAGCCGGCCTCTTCGAGCGCGCGCTCGATTCGCTCCGGCGGGTGCGGCGTGTCGTTCATCTGCGGGTTGACCGCGTTGCGAGCGATGCGGTTAATGAGCGACTTGCGCTTCTGTTCTTGCATCTCGCGGCGCTGTTCGGCCGTGATCTGAATCTCCCCTTTCTTGACGACCTCGGGGATTATCTGGAGCGGGTCGGTCGTTCCGAACACCTTCTCGAGGTCGTTCTCGGCGGGGCGGTCGCCGCGGGAGGCGTCCTCGAACACGTCTTCGGCGGCGATGACCTCTTCGAGGTCGCCGTCGAACTCACCGCGCTTTATCGAGAGCGCCGCGTCGGGGTCGATGAGCACCTCGAACCGCGCGCCGTGAGATTCCAGGCGGGCCGTGACTGCCTCGTCGAGTGAAATCATAGGTTCCGATACTCTCTCCGTGGTAAAAAGCCCTCGCCGACCGACTCCCCCGACAGCGTCTCGCGAAATTCGCCGCGACCTCGTTCGGAGCAATCGTTATGCTCGCCCGCACCCCACGTCTCGGTATGAGTTCGCAGACGTCGGAGAAGTCCCTCGAAGAACGGCTCGACCTGTTCATGCGGCGGAACTTCCCCCAAATCGAGATGCACGGCGGCGACGCGGGTATCGAGGCCATCGACGAGGAGACCGGTGAGGTGTGGATTTCCCTCACCGGCGCGTGTTCCGGATGCGGTATCTCGCCGATGACGATTCAGGCGTTGAAGGCGCGCATGGTCGCCGAGTTCGAGGAGATAGACGCCGTCCACGCCTCGACCGGCGGCTTCTACGACGACGAACCGGGCGCGGGGTTCGAACCCGACGTGTCCGACGCGCCCTTCTGAGCAGTCTTCTGACATCGATTTTCGACCGAACCGTCCCCGCGAGCGACGCCACCCCGAGCGCGCGCCGCGCCGTCGCTCGTCATGATAGAAAAACGAAGAACCGGGCCGAGCGGAGCGGACGTCGGCTTACGCGGCGGCGTCGATGATGTCGACGAGGTCCTCTTTGCTCTGGACGCCGATGACCTCCTTGACCTGCTCGCCGCCGGCGTAGAACTGCAGGGTCGGGACGCTGCGAATCCCTTTCTCGCGGGCTAGCTCCTGGAGTTCGTCGATATCGACCTTGGCGACCACGGCGTCGGTCTCCTCGGCGATCTCCTCGACGGTGGGTTCGAGCATCTTACACGGGCCGCACCACTCGGCGTGGTAGTCCACGAGGACGATGGCGTTGTCGGCGATGAGTTCGTCGAGGTGGTCCGAACTCTCGACGTGGACGGGAGCATCGGTTGTCTTCGGAGTGCTCATACTCCCACGTATCGGCGCGACACTCTTACCCATTGCGCCTGTTTGCGTGACGGTGCACGACCGCGAAACTCCGTGTTCGCGGCGAAAGCGGCCGGTTTCGGGCGACGAGGCTCAGCAGTCGTAGATCAGAAGCACCCCGTCGTCGACGCGTTCCACGTCGCGGAGCGACACCGTCGGGAAGTCGGCGACGAAGCCCTCGCCGTCGGCGAGTGTCGGCGCGTCGCGGCCGCCGATGACCATCGAACCGACGTAGAGCGTGAGTTCGTCGACGAGGCCGGCCTCGAACAGCGAGAAGATGAGTTCGCCGCCGCCCTCGACCATGAGCCGGTCGACGCCGCGCGATTCGAGCGCGTCGAAGGCGTCGGGGAGTGACACTCGTTCCGCGCCCGCGACGACGAGTTCCGCGCCGGCCGATTCGAGCGCGTCGCGGCGGTTGGCCGGCGCGGCCTCGGAGACGAGCACGTAGGTTGTCGCCACGTCGTCCAGAATCCGGGCGTCGGTCGGGGTTCGAGCGCGCGAGTCGGCGACGACGCGCGCTGGATGCGGCGGGTCGCCCCGGTCCTCGCGAGTGGCGACGAGGCCCGGGTCGTCGAGCGTGAGGTGCGGGTCGTCGGCGAGGACGGTCCCGACGCCGACGGCGACGGCGTCGGCGGCCGCGCGAACCTCGTCCACGCGGGCGAAGTCGTCGTCGCCGCTTATCTTCACCTGCTCGCGGCGGCGAGACGAGAGCTTGCCGTCGAGGCTCGCGGCGGCGTTGACGTGGACGTGCATACTCGCGGGTCGTCGCCGCGGCGAAAACCCCTTTCGGTGGGGTGCCGTCGCAGTATTGCCGGACAGGAATTAAATAGGCCTCTGTGGTACATTGTGTCATCTATGACTGCCAAGGTCCTGATGCTGGGGTGGGGGTTTCCGCCGAACGTCAGCGGCGGGCTCGACACGCACGTCGGCGAGATGTTCGAGCGACTCGAAAAGCGGGAGGACGTGGACATCGAACTCGTGCTTCCCGCCGAGTACGCGCCGGACCGCGAGGGAATCGTCGGAGTTCCGACCGGCGAAGGTGACATCATCACCCGAATCGGGCGGTTGGGGTCGACGTTCGCCGAGCGCGCCGCCGACGCCGACATCGTCCACACGCACGACTGGTTCGGCTACGGGCCGGGGTCGCGCGCGAAATCGAACAACGAGGACGTGGAGTGGGTGACCACGTTCCACTCGCTTTCGTCGGACCGCAACATCGACCCGCCGCAGCGGGAAGTCGAGACCGAGCGCCGAATCGCCGAGCGCTGTGACCACCTGCTCGCGGTGAGCGAACTCCTCGCCGACAAGGTCAAACGGGAGTACGGCGGCGACTGCCACGTCATCTACAACGGCTTTTCCGAGTGCGAGACCACGGGCCGCGACCTCAAGGAGGAACTCGGAATCGACGGGAAGATGCTGTTTTTCGTCGGCCGGCACACCGACCAGAAGGGCATCTCGCATCTCGTCTACGCGATGGAGAAACTCGCCCGCGACGACGTGACGCTCGTCATGGGCGGGTCGGGCCACCTCACCGCCCAGCTCAAGCGCTTCGCCGAACTGCTCGGCGTCGAAGACCGCATCAAGTGGGCCGGCTACGTCCCCGAGGAGGCGCTCGGCGACTACTACGCCTCGGCGGACCTGTTCGTCTCGCCGTCGCTGTCCGAGCCGTTCGGCATCACCATCGTCGAGGCGCTCTCGACCGGCACGCGCGTCGTCGCCACCGAGAGCGGCGCGGCGGAGGTTCTCCCCGACGACTGCGTCATCGAGGTCGAACCCGACTCGCGCTCCATCGCCGACGGCATCGAGTACGGCCTCTCGCTGGAGGGTGAACCGGAGTACGAACCGTACACGTGGGACCGCGTCGTCGACGAGACCGTGGACTACTACCACAGCATTCTCGACGGGGACGCCGGCGTCTCGGCCGGTGCGGAAAACGAGGTCGAAGCGGCCGACGCGGACGCCGACGAGGCGGACGCGAACTGAGCGGGCGACCCCCGTTCAGCGGAGAAGGCGCACGTCGGTCACCGGCTCGGGGTGGCGAATCCGGTAGCCGCCACGGGTCGGCACCATCCCCTCTCGCGGCATCGTGCCGCGGGCGGACTGATACGGCGAGTCGTCGGTCTGGACCGACTGGTACGGCGAGTCGTACGCCGACTGGTAGGGGCTGTCCGACGACTGATACGCGCTGTCGGTGGCCGCCTCGGCGTCGAAGCCTTCCGGCGGGAGGTAGATTCGCTCGCCGGACGCCGAGCGGACGACGACTGCGGTGTCCTTGTCGCCTTCCATCACGATGGTCGTCCAGCCGTCCTCGATAGTCACGGAGAAGGAGACCTCCTCGTCGGCGGCGTCGGCGTCCGGGGTCTCGTCGTTCGACATACGAGTCCAACTGGCACGCGAGCACTTAGTGATTCGCCCGTCGGCCGCCGCCCCCTAGCCCGGCAACACTTTTTATCCGACGGGGGCGAATCCCGACTCGATGGAACTCGACCAGCATGCCGAGGAGCTTGCCTCCGCCCTCGGTGTCGACAAAGAGGAGGTCAAATCCGACCTGCAGAACCTGCTGCAGTACAGCGTCCCGATCGACGAGGCGAAACAGAGCGTCCGCCGCAAACACGGCGGTGGTAGCTCCGGCGGGAGCGACGGCGCGCCCTCGACGAAGCGAATCGCCGACATCGACCCCGACGGCGGCAACGTCTCCGTGACGGTCCGCGTGCTCACCGTGGGCACCCGCTCTATCGTCTATCAGGGCGACGAACAGACCATCCGCGAGGGAAAACTCGCCGACGAGTCTGGCGTCATCTCCTACACCGCGTGGCAGGACTTCGGCTTCGAGCCGGGCGACTCCGTCGTCATCGGCAACGCCGGCGTCCGCGAGTGGGACGGCAAGCCCGAACTGAACATCGGCGCGTCCTCGACGGTCGGCGTGGAGTCCGAGACGGTCGAGACGCCCTACGACGACCGCATCGGCGGCGAGGCCGACCTCATCGACCTCCAGGCCGGTGACCGCGGCCGAACCGTCGAGGTCCGCGTCCTCGAAGTCGATTCGCGCACTATCGACGGCCGCAACGGTGAGACGACAATCCTCTCGGGCGTCGTCGCCGACGAGTCCGGGCGGCTCCCCTTCACCGACTGGGCACCCCGCCCCGACGTGAAAGAGGGCGCGAGCCTGCGTCTCTCGGACGTGTATGTCCGGGAGTTCCGCGGCGTGCCGCAGGTGAACCTCTCGGAGTTCACGACGCTCGAGGTCCTCGACGACCCCGTCGCCGTGACCGACTCCGCGCCTCGCCTGAAAATCGGCGAGGCCGTCGACGCCGGCGGGATGTTCGACGTGGAAGTGCTCGGCAACGTCCTCGAAGTGCGCGACGGCTCCGGACTCATCGAACGCTGTCCCGACTGTAGCCGCGTCGTCCAGAACGGCCAGTGCCGACAGCACGGCGAGGTCGACGGCGAGGACGACATGCGCGTGAAGGCGATTCTCGACGACGGCACCGGCACGGTGACCGCCATCCTCGACCGCGACCTCACCGAGGAGGTCTACGGCGGGACGATGGCCGACGCGATGGAAGCCGCCCGCGAGGCGATGGACAAGGAGGTCGTCGCCGACGACATCGCCGACAAACTCGTCGGCCGCGAGTACCGCGTCCGCGGGAACCTCTCCGTTGACGAGTACGGCGCGAACCTCGAAGCCGACGAGTTCGAGGAGACCGACGACGACCCGGCCGAACGCGCGGCCGCCCTCCTCACGGAGGTGCGCGCATGAGCGCCTCGCCGGTCGTCGGCACGCGGGAGATCGCCTACCGCGTCTTCGCCGCCGAGTTCGACGACGCGTCGCTTTCGTACTCCGAGAGCGACGAGGAACGCGCGCCCAACTACGTGGTCACGCCCACCGGGGCGCGGCTCAACCGGACGTTCGTCGCGGGCGTGCTCACCGAGGTCGAACACGTCAACGACGAGGTGCTCCGCGGGCGCATCGCGGACCCGACGGGCGCGTTCGTCACCTACGCCGGGCAGTACCAGCCTGAACCGATGGCCTACCTCGACGCGGCGACGCCCCCGGCGTTCGTCTCGCTCGCGGGCAAGGCCCGAACGTACGAACCGGACGACGCCGACGTGGTTTACTCCTCGGTCCGTCCCGAGAGCGTCAACACCGTCGACGCCGACGTTCGCGACCGGTGGATCGTCTCGGCCGCCGAGGCGACGCTCCGCCGCATCGCGGTGTTCGACGAGGCGCTGTCGATGCCCTACCGCGGCGACGACCTGACCCGCGCGCTCGAAGCCCGCGGCGTGGACTCGACGCTCGCGGCGGGCGTCCCCCGCGCCATCGACCACTACGGGACGACCCGAACCTACCTCGAAGCCCTGCGCGAAGTCGCCGTGCAGGCGCTCGAACTCGTCGCGGGCGACCGCGACCAGGTGGACCCCCTCGAAGTCGCACCCGGTGACGGCGGCGACGCGGTCCTCGGTCCGCTCCCGGAACTCGACCTCGAACCGGCCGACAGCGTCGATATCGAGGTCGGAGAAGCGGATGCTGACGACGGAGAGGCGCTCGGCGAATCGGAGCCCGACGCGGGCGAGTTCGAGACCGAATCCGACTCCGAACCGGCCGCAACGCCCGATACGGAGCCGGAACTCGCCGACGGGATCGAGTCGGAACCCGACGCGGAACCTGTATCTGAGCCGGAGTCCGCATCCGGACCCGAACCAGTCACCGCCGAGGCGACGGCCGCGACCGAGAGCCAACCGGAGGCGTCCGAGCCGGAACCGGCGTCTGAGCCGTCCGCGACGGTCGACGCCGAATCGGAGCCGGAACCCGCCGCAGAATCTGAACCCGCCGCGGAACCCGACCTCACGTCTGAACCCGAACCGGCGGCCGACTCGCTCGACGCCGATTCGGAGCCCGACTTCGACGCCGGGACCGACGACGGCACGCTCGGTGACTTCGAAGACGACGCCACCGACGCGGATACGGCCGACACCGACTCCTTCGGCGGCTCCGACGACGGCACGCTCGGCGACTTCGACGACGGCTTCGACGACCCCGAACCCGAGGCGGACGTGTCTGCCGCGACCGATGAGTCGGCGACCGACTCGACCGACTCCGCGTCCACCGACGCCGACGAGGAGGTCGACCCCGACGGGATGTACGAGCTCGACGAGGACGAGCGGGCCGAAATCGAGTCCGAGTTCGGTACGGAGTTCACCTCCGGCGCGGACGTCGACCCCGCCGGCGAGGCGGACATCGACGTGCCCGACGCGGACGACCTCACCGAACAACTCGAAGATGGACCCGCCGGTGCCGAACCGGCGGCAGAGCCGGAATCGGAGCCTGTGGCCGACGCCGCCGTGGAATCCGAACCAGCGGTCGAATCCGAGCCTGACCCCGAACCCGAACCGACAGCCGACGCGGCGTCGGACGACGCGGACGAAGACGAGGCCGACGCCGACGCGTCCGCCGAGGACATCGACCTCGAATCGGTCGTCGTGGACGCATGGACGACCTCGACGGGGGCGACGGCGCGACCCGCGACGAGGTCGTCGCGGCCGTTGTCGACGAGTACGGCGCGGACCCCGGCGCGGTCGAAGACGCCATCCAGGAGGCGCTCCTCGGCGGTCGGTGCTACGAGCCCCAGGACGGCGTGCTGAAGGCCATCTGAGGCCGTGTCCGGACCGCTCGTCGAACCGATTCCCGGCCATCCCGCCGCGGTCGCGCGGACGAGCAGGCGCGGATTTCCCGAGCGTTCGCTCGTCATCGCCGACTACCACGCCGGCATCGAGGCCGGCCTGCGGTACGAACGCGGGGTGGAACTCCCGTCGAAGGCCGCGGTCCGCCGCGAGCGCCTGCTGTCGCTTCTCGACCGGACCGACGCCGACCGACTGGTCGTCCTCGGCGACCTCGGCCACCGCATCGGCGACCCGAAGGGAGACGAGGCCGACGAACTGCGCGACCTCGCGGCCGGGGTGGCCGACCGCGCCGAGCTGACGGTCGTCCCCGGCAACCACGACGGCGGCCTCGCGGACTTTTTCGGCGACGACGTGGAGGTGACTGACCCCGCGGGCGTCCGCCTCGGCGACGTTGGATTCTGCCACGGACACACCTGGCCCTCGCGGGAGGTGCTCGCCGCCGACGTGGTCTGTTCGGCCCACGAACACCCGGCGGTCAGGCTGGAAGACGAGGTCGGCGGCGCGCGGAAAGAGCGCGTCTGGCTCCGGGGCACCCTCGCTCCCGAGGTGTTCGCGGAACACTACGAGGTCGACCCCGCCGAGGTGACGCCGACCGATACCGAACTCGTGGTGTTCCCGGCGTTCAACGACACCTCGGGTGGGACGTGGGTCAACGTCCCCGGACAGGGTTTCCTCTCGCCGTTCCTGCCCGACGGCCTCGCGGACGGGGAGGCCTACCTGCTCGACGGCACGCGGTTGGGCGACTACCGGAACGTCTGAGTAGCAGGGGCGGTGGTCGCGGTCGCCGCAGACGCCGGGATACCCTCGGTCGTCAGAACAGCCCCGAGCCGAAACCGAACGTGAGCGTGCCGAGAACGAACACGGCGACGGCGGCCACGCGGGCGAGTCGTTGCCAGCCGGTCCACTCGCGGAAGAACTCCGGCACGCCCTTTTCTCGTTCCTGCACGGCGTAGCCGACGAACCAGAGGGTCGAAAGCACCAGCACCGCGGCGAAGACCAGTTGCCACGCCGCGAGGTCGCCCCACTGATTGCCGAGGACGATGAAGAGGTTCCCGGCGGTGAAGCCCGCCTGCGACAGCCAAAAGGACCGCTCGGGCGTCATGTCACCACCGAGTACAGTTGAAGCGCGACGCCGAACGTGTAGAGCGCCGCGCCGAGGACGACGAGATAGACGAGCGGGCTCCAGTCCGTCGGGACTCGGGCGCGGTCGGGGTCGCGGAGGGCGACGACCGACGCGTAGCCGACTGCGACCACGCCCGCGGCCGCCGCCGCGGTGCCGATACCGGCGTCTCCCGCCGAAACGTCGAGCGCGATATCGACGGCGGCGCAAAGACCGAAGACGAGGAACGCGGACCAGTAGACACGTTTCGGGGACACGCCCGAAATTGATTTACGGGCGACATGAATCTCCCGGTGGGGACCGCCCCGAGCGGTGCGCTTAATCGCCTCGAAGCGTAACCTCGAGCGATGCCAGACGGCGAGGCCGCCGCCGGAATGGACGCCTTCGCGACGCTCTCGTCGCCCGTTCGGAACGCGCTCTCGGAGCGCGGATTCACGACACCCACAGAGCCGCAGCGCCGGGCGATTCCCCCGCTGGCGGACGGGAAAAACGGTCTCATCATCGCGCCCACGGGAACCGGGAAGACGGAGACGGCGATGTTGCCGGTCTTTTCGGCCATCGCCGACGCCGAGGACCGATTCGGTATCTCGGCGCTCTACATCACCCCGCTTCGGGCGCTGAACCGCGACATGCGGCAGCGGCTCGACTGGTGGGGCGAACAGCTCGACATTGACATCGACGTTCGCCACGGTGACACCACGCAGTACCAGCGCCAGAAGCAGGCGAACGACCCGCCGGACGTGCTGGTGACGACGCCCGAGACGCTGCAGGCGATGCTCACGGGGAAGAAGCTCAGGACGGCGCTGTCGGACGTACACCACGTCGTCGTCGACGAGGTCCACGAACTCGCGTCGGCCAAGCGCGGCGCGCAGCTGACAATCGGGTTAGAGCGCCTCCGCGAGTTGGCCGGGCCGTTCCA
This sequence comes from Haloferax sp. AB510, assembly GCF_024136985.1. Taxonomy (NCBI): domain Archaea; kingdom Methanobacteriati; phylum Methanobacteriota; class Halobacteria; order Halobacteriales; family Haloferacaceae; genus Haloferax; species Haloferax sp. AB510. The sequence continues at coordinate 11,555 of NZ_JAMYJY010000059.1, read as the reverse complement.
GCGAATCGGTCTCTCGGCGACGGTCGGGTCGCCCGACGAGGTCGGGAAGTTCCTGACCGGCGACCGCCCGTTCGAGGTCATCGAAGTAGACGTGGACAACCGCGTCGAGTTCGAGGTGGTCCGTCCCGAGGTGACGAACGAGGACGAGGCGCTGGCCGGAAAACTCGCCACCGACCCCGAGATAGCGAGCCACGTCCGGACGATTCGAGACATCGTCCGCGACCACGAGTCCGTGCTCGTCTTCGTCAACACCAGACAGACCGCGGAGGCGCTCGGCTCGCGGTTCAAGGCGCTCGGCGACCCCATCGAGGTCCACCACGGTTCGCTGTCGAAGGACGTGCGAATCGACGTGGAAGACCGCTTCAAGGCCGGCGAGTTGGACGCGCTCATCTGCACGTCGTCGATGGAACTCGGCATCGACGTGGGCCGGGTGGACCACGTCGTCCAGTACAACAGTCCCCGCGAGGTGTCGCGGCTCCTCCAGCGGGTCGGTCGCGCGGGCCACCGCTTGGGCGTCGTCTCCCGCGGGACCGTCGTCACCGACCACCCCGACGACACGCTCGAAGCGCTCGCCATCGCCCGGCGGGCCGTCTCCGGCGAGGTCGAACCCGCCCGCGTCCACCACGGGAGTCTCGACACCGTCGCCAACCAAATCGTCGGCGTCGTCATGGACTACGGCGACGTGTCGGCCCGCCGCGCCTACGAGATTATCACGCGGGCGTACCCCTTCCGCGACCTCGCCGAAGCCGACTTCCGCGCGGTCATCCGCGAACTGTCGGGGAACCACCTCCTCTGGCTCGACGAGGACAAGGACCTCCTCGAGAAGTCCGGCGGCACGTGGCAGTACTTCTACGCCAACCTCTCGATGATTCCCGACGAGGAGACCTACGACGTTCACGACATCTCCTCGCGCCGACAGATCGGGACGCTCGACGAGAAGTTCGTCCTCAACTTCGCCGCGCCGGGCGCGACGTTCATCCAGCGCGGCGAGATGTGGCGCGTCAACGACGTGGACGACGAGGAGGCGCGGGTGAACGTCTCGCCCATCGAAGACCCCGGCGGCGAGGTGCCGTCGTGGGTCGGCTCGGAGATTCCGGTGCCCGCGCCGGTCGCCGGCGAGGTGGGCGAACTCCGCGACGTGGCCGCGCCGCAGTTCGAGTCCGGGGCCGACCGCGAGGCCGTCGCCCGCGACATCGCCATGCGCTATCCGACCGACGAGGCAACGGTCAGGTCGGCGCTCGGCCCCATCGAAAGACAGGTCGAGGCCGACGCGCCGATCCCGACGGCGAACCGGCTCGTCCTCGAAGGCTCGCCCCGGAAGGTGACGCTGAACTCGTCGTACGGTCACCGGGTGAACGAGACGCTCGGTCGGCTCCTGTCGGCACTCATCGGCCAGCGGACCGGCTCCTCGGTCGGCATGGAGGTCGACCCCTACCGGGTCGAGTTCGACGTGCCGGGGAAGGTCCGCCCGACGACGTTCGCCGAGGTGCTCCGCGAGACCGACCCCGACCACGTCGAGGCGCTGCTCGAACTCGCGCTCAAGCGGTCGGACTCGCTGAAGTTCACGCTCGCGCAGGTGGCCGCGAAGTTCGGCGCGCTCAAGCGCTATCAGGGGAAGGGTCGCTTCGGCGGCGACCGCCTCCTCGCCGCGTTAGAAGACACGCCCGTCTACGACGAGGCCGTCCGCGAGGTGTTCCACACCGACCTCGCCGTCGAGGAGACGGTCGAACTGCTCCGCCGCGTCCGCGACGGCGACGTGGAACTCGCCGTCGCCCGCGAACCGACCGCCATCGGCACCGGCGGCCGCGGGTCGGGGACCGACCTGCTGGTCCCCGAGAACGCCGACGCGAGCGTCATCGAGACGGTCCGCGACCGGATTCAGAACGACCGCGTGCTGTTGGCGTGTCTCCACTGCAAGGACTGGACTCGCAAGACGAAGGTCAAGCGCGTCCGCGAGCCCGTGACGTGCCCCGAGTGCGGCGCGACCCGCGTCGCCGCGCTCAACCCGTGGGACGACGAGACGGTGAAAGCGGTCCGCGCGCCGGAGAAAGACGACGAACAGGAGCGACTGACGAAGCGAGCCTACCGCTCGGCGAGTCTGGTGCAGGCCCACGGCACGCGGGCGGTCGTCGCGCTCGCGGCCCGCGGCGTCGGCCCGCACAACGCCGCGCGCATCATCAACAAACTCCGCGAGGACGAAGACGACTTCTACCGCGACATCCTCGAACGGGAGCGCGAGTACGCCCGGACCCAGTCGTTCTGGGACTGACGGATTTCTCACGAATCCCACGTTTGGTGTCAGTCGAAACTCTCAATTAGGGACTGAGAGTCAAGTAGATTGTTTCTATTTAACAGAATTGTTATAACTACTATAATAATAGCACCAGATCCCAATGCTACCCATATTGTTAGTGGCCAATTGTCTGTTCTCGATGTAAGTGCTGCAGAAACCCAAGTATCTGCAAAATTGATGAATAGTAACCCAAGCGTGAGTATCCCTATTGCACTATTTATCTTGTTTTGGCTCTGAATGCGCCGGTTTTCTTCCTTCTTTTCTTGATTCATTACCTCTCGCTCATGAGCAACATGAAATCCTCGGGGGGTTAGCCCGATATGCGTCCCTTTCCTCCTTGCATTTTCTGAGATTCCCACTAACCCGCCCATCTCTGGACGAGATATGTCTGCTTGTCTGCCAACGTGAATTCGTCCTACAAGCCCAGTTTGAGAGAGTAGTGCCAGATTCTCTTGTACCGAGTTAGCATCCATTCCGACTGCTGAGACGACTGGATGATCGTCTTCAATATCGGTGTCATAAGACCAAATTATGTTTCTCCTGTAGATCGTTTCTAAGATTTCAGCCCAGTCTGGTTCATCAGACATATCGTTACATATTACTCAGGGAATCATAATATTTGACAGCAATTTCCAAAATTGTAACTGTTGTATCTGGGTCTGCGTTTATTCTACTCCTCGATGGCCCACTCGTCGAGAATCTCTGTCGTCGCGGCCGCCAGCGCCTCGAAGTCCTGCATCGAGATGCCGTCGGTCGTGACGAAGACGCCGAAGTCCTCGACGGTGATGCGGACGAGGTAGCCGTTTTCGAACACGCGAATCGTGTACTCGTAGTCGCCGAGCTCGGACCCGCGGTAGGCGTCCTGGGTCATCTTGAAGTCGTGCCACTCGTTGCCGATAAAGGAGTTCAGGTCGGCCTCCTGTTCGAGGTCCTCGCGGAGGTACACCTGCACGTAGTCGAAGCGGCTGAAGTACGTGAGCGACCGGAGGCTGTCGCCGACGGCCGTGCGGCAGACGGTGACGAGCTTTTCTTTTGCTTCCTCGGGGAGGAGATTGGACATCGCTTCAGCCTGTGCGAGCGAGCGCCAAATAGGCGGCGGCTTCGGCAGTAGGCGGGTGCGAGCTGAGACGCGGCGGTCGTCCGTGACGCCGCTACTCCGACGCGTAGGCGTCCCGATAGTCGCGCTCGCGCCGGATGAGCTCCTCGACGCCGTGTTCGAGGATGTCGGAGCCGAGTGACGTGGCGCGGTAGTACGAAAACAGCCCCTCGTCGTCGGCCTGCGCCCGTTTTCGCTTCTCGACCAAGCCGGCGTCGACGAGTTTGTTGAGGTGGTAGTGGAGCGTGTTCGCCTGCACGTCGAGCGCCTCGGCCAGCGCTTTCGGGCTCCGCTCGCCGAAGTGGACCAGTCGGTACAGCAGGGTAAACCGCGTCCGGTCGCCGAGTGCGGCCTGCATGTCGAGGTACTCGTCTAGCGTGAGGACGCTCGTCGGCGGCAGCAACTCGGCGGGGTCCTCGGGCAGCCCGTCCGAATCGACCGGGTCGTTCGTCGCCATCTCGGTTCGCTAGATGGAGCGTATCGGTTTAACAGTTCTTGAGTCGAACTTCGCTGAAAAATCCTGTTTTTATATGCTTCGGTGCGGTACGTGTGTCCATGACGGACGCCATCTCGCGCGACGAGATACGAGCGGCGCTCGGACGGACCACCTACGACCGGTTTCTCGTCTACGTGATGGGTCCGTACAAGTCGTTCAACCTCAACTACGTCCTCTCGAAGGAGGAGCTCGCCGCCATCGACATCGAGGACCTCCCGGGGCCGATTCGAAAGTTGTTCGCCGCGCGGGACGAGGTGGACGACGCGCTCGCACTCCTCCGCCGCGTACAGGGAAGCCTCCGCGCCGACCCGGGCGTGAACGCCTTTCTCGCCGTCGACGTGGACCTCAGCACCGACGAGGTGGACGCCGCGACGCAGTCGCTCGCGTTCGCCGCAGCGAGCAACGCCACCGTGTTCGTACTACCGTTTCTCGGTCACAACTTCGGCGTCGGCGAGGAGGCGGGGTCGATACTCGAACGACTCTCCGAGACGCACGGCGACAGAATCGTCTTCGTCCACGAAGCGACGGTCACGAGCGAGATGATTCGCGCGGCGCGCGCCCGCTGGGACCTCCGCGTCGAGACCTACGACACCGAAGCGGAACTCCACAAGCGCATCCGACTGTTCGTCGCGGACGTGATGAATCGCGAGCTACACGGCGACTTGGACCGACTGGACTGACGCCTCTTTCACCCCGCCCCACATCTGTTACTTGCTACCAACTAGCTCATTAAATATAATTTACACGAGGGCGACGAACGAGTCGTCATGCCCGACGACGCTCTCGGACTGGCGATGTTGGACCGGGTTCGCGGCTGTCTGCGCGCACCCTGTGTCTACCGCGCCGGCGACGACGCCGGAGCCGCCGCGGGCGACGCGCACGTCTACGAGAACTATCTCGTCCCGTCCGAGCGGTGGCCCGCCGCGAAGCGCGCGTTCGTCGATTCCCTCCGAACACCGCTCCTCGACGTGGGGTGCGGCGCGGGCCAACACGCCCTCGCCGTGCAGGAGCGCGGCGAGGCCGTCGCCTTCGACGTGAGTCCGAACGCAGTTCGTGCGGCCCGCGAGCGCGGCGTCGAGACAGCAGTCGTCGGCGACATGTTCGACCCGCCGGTCGAAGCGAGTCGAGCAGGGTCGAAAACCGGCGGGTTCGAGACGGTGCTCGCCAACGGGACGCAGGTCGGACTTGCGGGGTCGCCGGCCCGACTCGCCGACCTGCTTGCGTCGTTCGCCGACCTCGTTTCGGCGACCGGCGAGGTCGTCGTCGACTCCTACGACCCGACGCGCATCGACCCCGAGCGGTTCTTCGGCTACCGGTCGGACCCGCGAGAGGGCATCGCTCGGCGGTCGTTCCGTGTCGAGTACGGCGACCTCCGCGGGCCGACGCTCGACTTCGTTCTCGTCTCGCCCGCTCGACTCCGGGCGGTCGCCGCCGAGGCGGACCTCGACGTACGTGAGGTGACCGTCCCGAACGCCGAGTCGAGTTACTACCGAGCGCGACTGGCGTGAGTCGGCGCGGTCGCGGCGGCGCTTCGGGAGCGAGGCCCGCCGTCGCCGACCGTTTCCTCACACGCGCTACGGCCTACTCCCAGCGGTTGGTCGCCTCGTTGCGCCGCGGGAGGAACGGAAGCAAGAGCGCGACGGCGAAGACGATGCCCGCGATGGCGAGGTACTCGGGCGACCCGAGGACGACCGCGACCAGCGAGAACACCGAGGCCTCGCCATCGGCGACGGCCGAGAGGGCGGCCGCGTCGTTGTTCAACAACACGAGAAACATGAATATCGCCTCGGCGAACGCGACCCGGAGGCCGGCCTTCGTGACCCACCACGTCGCGGAGAGCGGGCCGCCGGTGAGCGCGCCCCACTCTCGCCGGACCTTTCGCCGCCACGCCGCGTTCACGACACACCTCTGTTGCGAGTGAACATGGAACACAGTACGCGGTGAGACGAGATAATCTCGCAGGTAAGCGAGAACGGGTCTTCCCCGGCGGTCGACCCTGCTCAGACCAGCGCCGGCGTGACCGATTCCAGCGCCGCATCGAAGTGCGCGCGAGTGATGCGCACCTCGTCGGCGTGCTCGTTCGCCTCGGTGCCATCGTAGGCGTCGGCCACGTCCTGAATCGCCCGGAGCGCGGCCTCGCGGCAGACCGCTGCCACGTCGGCCCCGGTGTAGCCGTCCATGTGGGCGGCCACGTCGCCGAGGTCCACGTCGGTGCCGAGCGGCTTGTTTCGGACGTGCACGTCGAGGATGGCGCGGCGTGCCTCGATATCGGGGGCGGGGACTTCGACGTGGGTCTCCAGCCGACCGGGCCGGAGGAGCGCGGGGTCAAGCGCGTCTCGGCGGTTCGTCGCCGCGAGGACGACGAGATTCGGGTTGTCGGCGGCGTTGTCCATCTCCGTCAGGAGTTGGGAGACGACGCGTTCGGTGACGCCCGAGTCGGACCCGGCGCTGTCGCGGTCGGTGGCGATGGCGTCTATCTCGTCGAAGAAGACGATGCTCGGCGCGGCCTGTCGGGCGCGGTCGAACACCTCGCGGACGGACTTCTCGGACTCGCCGACGTAGCGGTCCAGCAGTTCGGGGCCGGCGACGTGGATGAAGTTGACGCCGCTTTCGGCCGCGATGGCGCGAGCGAGCATCGTCTTGCCGGTCCCCGGCGGGCCGTGTAAGAGCACGCCGGTCGGCGGGTCGGTCGATGCCGCCTCGAACAGCGGCGCGTAGGTCAGCGGCCACGTCACCGCGCGTTCGAGCGTCCGCTTCACGTCGTCGAGGCCGCCGACGCCCTCGAAGCCCTCGGTCGGCTGTTCGGCGACGTACTCGCGCATCGCCGAGGGCTCGACCGTCGCCATCGCCGACTCGAAGTCGGCGCGCGTGACGGTCATGTCCGCGACGGCGACGCTCCCGTCTCCGCCCTCGCTTCCGCTTCCACTTCCACTTCCACTCCCGCCCTCGCGGCGGACGCGTCGGAGCGCGGTCATCGCGGCCTCCTTGGCCAGCGATTCGAGGTCGGCACCGACGAAGCCGTGGGTTCGGGAGGCAAGCCGGTCGATGTCCACACCCTCGGCGAGTGGCATCCGCCGGGTGTGTACGTCGAGAATCTCGCGGCGGCCCGCCTCGTTCGGGACGCCGATTTCGATTTCGCGGTCGAAGCGCCCGCCGCGGCGGAGCGCCGGGTCGAGGCTGTCGACGCGGTTCGTCGCGCCGATGACGACCACGTCGCCGCGGGCGTCGAGTCCGTCCATGAGCGACAGCAGTTGGCCGACGACGCGATTTTCGAGGTCGCCGCCGTCGTCGCGCTTCGACGCGATGGAGTCGATTTCGTCGAAGAAGATGATGGCCGGCGCGTTCTCGCGGGCCGACTGGAACACCTCGCGCAGTTTCTCCTCGGACTCGCCTTTGTACTTCGACAGCACCTCCGGTCCGGAGATGGTCGTGAAACTCGCGTCGACCTCGTTGGCGACGGCCTTCGCGATGAGGGTTTTCCCCGTGCCCGGCGGGCCGTGGAGGAGCACGCCCTTCGGCGGTTCGATGCCGAGGTGCGCGAACACCTCGGGTTCGGACAGCGGGAGCTCTATCATCTCGCGGACCAGGTCGAGTTCGTCGTCGAGGCCGCCGATGTCCTCGTAGGTGACGCCGGTCGCCCGGCCGTGGCTCGCGCCGTCGCTGTCGCCGCCAGTCATGCTCTTGACGGCGTCGCGGACGGTTTCGCTCGCGCCCTTCGAACTGTTCGCCGTCACGGAGACGGTCGTCGCGTCGGTGACGCGGACGACGCCCTCCGGTTTGGTCTCGCTGACGACGAGGGCGGCCCCGCCGAGTCGCTCGACGCGGACGCGGTCGCCCTCGCGGAGCGGGCGGTTCCGAAGCTCCGCCTTCACGACCTCCTCGATGGTCTCGCGGTCCACGCTGGTCCGCTCGAAGGCGCTGGGGCCGGCGAGCGTCACAGACCGCGCGTCCTCGACGGCGATCTTCCTGACGCGGACACTGTCGCCGATTTTCACGCCGGCGTTGGCCCGCGTGTCGGCGTCGACGAGCATCTCGCCGGGGGAGGAGCCGGGGCGAGCGGGCCACATCTTGGCGACCGTCTCTCGGGAGCCTTCGATGACGACCGTCTCGCCGCTGAGCACGCCGAGTTCCCGGCGGGCGGCCTCGGGGAGGCGGGCGATGCCGCGGCCCGCGTCGCGTTTCTCCGCGGCGCGGACGACGAGCGTCACCCCATCTTCTGACATACCCTCCGGTTCGGTCGCTCGACCCTTGAGGGTTCGCCCGGAGTAACCGTTTTCCGGGACGGCGCGGTAACAGTACGCATGGTTGCCACGACCGAGAAAGACGGTGCGACGTGGTACCGGTGCGAAGAGTGCGGGATGCTGTTCGACGTGGAGTCGGACGCCGAGGCCCACGAGGAGAACTGCGACACGGACAGTCCGTCGTACTTGCAGTAGCGGCGCGCGCGGCGAGGGCGACGCCGGCTACGCCGGGTCGTGTTCGTCCGCGAGTCGCTCGGCGTGGTCCAGCGAGGTCGCGCGTTCCCAGCGGACGCACTCGGCGTCGCCGTAGGCGAGCGCCTCCTTCAGTTCGTCGCGGAGGACGCCGACGCCGCGGCCGACGAGGTCGCCGTCCGCATCGCCGAGTTCGTAGTAGCCGTAGGCTTCCGGGGCCTTTCCAATGGTCCGCTTTTCCAGCGGTTCCCAGCGTTTCCGGAGCATCACTCGGCGACGAACTCGTAGGAGTCCTCGCCCCAGTCGTCTTCGACGAAGACGAACACGCGACCGCGGGCGACCTCGGGGTCGGCCTCGATTTCGAATCGGTGGCCTGGCACCCGCCGGACGAGGACGCCGGGGAACAGCTCTTCTTCGTCGCCCTCGCCGAGGATAACGCGGCCGACGCCGCTCGATTCGAGCACGTCGTCGTGGCTCTTGAGGTCGTTGACGTACATCATGACGCCCTCGGTCTCGGTCGGGTCGGTGACGAGGACGTGGACCTCCTTGCCGGGGGCGGTGCCGAGCGTGCCCGTGACCGCTTCGGGAACGCCCCGGTAGACCGTGGTTCGGTTGTCGATGTACTCCACTTCGACGCCGTAGTCGTGGAGTTCGACGCCGAGTGTGCTCGGGGCGATGTCGCTGCGGGCGCTCATGGCTCACCGTTGCCGCGGGGACGGCAAAAACGTCGCGTCTCGGGACGGCTCACGAGCGACGGTCTCGAACGCATCGCCGCCGTGCCGGTCCCCGAACCTACGGGCGAAAACGGCACGGATCGCCACACATAACACGATGTGCCAACCTCCGGCAAGTATGCACGGCCGAGCCACCGCCCTCGGGGCGGGCACCGTCTTGAACGCCCTCGCGACGGCGACCGGCTCCGCGTTCGCCATCGACGCGGAGACCACCGCGTCGGTCGAACTGGACGACTCCGGCGAGGTCCGCGGCAGCATCGCGGAGGCCCCCGACGCCGACACGCGGCTCATCGAACGCTGCGTCGAACTCGCCGTCGAGGCGTTCGGCGACGGCGAGGGCGGCACCGTCGAGACCGAAAGCGACCTGCCGATGGCCGCCGGCCTCAAGAGTTCGAGCGCCGCGGCCAACGCGACGGTGTTGGCGACGCTCTCCGCGCTCGGTCGCTCGGTCGGCCCCGGCCCGGACGCCGACATCTCCCGGCTCGACGCCTGCCGGATGGGTGTTCGCGCCGCCCGCGAGGTCGGCGTCACCGCCACCGGCGCGTTCGACGACGCCTCGGCCTCCATGGTCGGCGGCGTCGTCGTCACCGACAACACCGAGGACGAACTCATCGCCCGCGACGAGGTCGACTGGGACGTGCTCGTGTGGACGCCCCCCGAGCGCGCCTACAGCGCCGACGCCGACGTGAGCCGCTGCGAGAACGTCGCCCCGATGGCCGACCTCGTCGCCGACCTCGCGCTCGAAGGCCGCTACGCCGAGGCGATGACCGTCAACGGCCTCGCCTTCTCGGCCGCCCTCGACTTCCCGACCGACCCCGCCGTCGAGGCAATGCCCATCGCCGACGGCGTCTCGCTGTCCGGGACCGGCCCGAGCGTCGTCGCCGTCGGCGACCGCGCTAACCTCGAACGCGTCAAAGAACTGTGGGACGCCCGCGAGGGGGAGACCCGACTGACGACCACCCGAACCGACGGAGCACGAATCCAATGACAGACGACACCGTAGACGCCGCCGCCGAATCGTTTCAGGACATGTCCCTCGACGAACTCCGCGAGGAGATAGAGGATATCGACCGCGGCATCGTCGAACTCATCGCTCGCCGGACCTACGTCGCCGACACGGTGGCGAAGGTCAAAGCCGAGAAGGACCTGCCGACGACCGATGAGTCCCAAGAAGAGCGCGTGATGGAGCGCGCCGGGAAGAACGCGGCCCACTTCGAGGTGGACTCCAACCTCGTGAAAGCGATTTTCCGACTGCTCATCGAGATGAACAAGGCCGAACAGCGGCAGAATCGGTAGTCGATTTTCGGGGTTCTAAGACCGCATATCGACCGTTGTTAGTTACTTCTTCTTCGGGGTTCTCTGTTGTTCCTCGGTCGTTGCACGCAGACACGGTTCCATAGACCTCACTCACGGGTCACCAGTTCGGCAAGTGAGATTCGTTTCGGCGAGTCCGGGACGAGCCACGCTGGGACGACTCGCGTGAGAGTGACCATCCCGACCAGTTCGACGAGCGTCTGCGTCACGACGACCGCAGGTGCCAGTCGGTAACCTGCCGGAAGCGCAAGTGCGAGTGGCAGGACGACCAGCGAGTTACGGGTGACAGACGTGAACACGAGCGCCCTGCTCTCCCCGGCATCCATCTGCAAGACACCCGCTGCGAGCCGTCCGAGTATCGGCATGACGACGAGGAAGGCGACGTACACCGGGATGACGACTGCGATCTGTTCGATCGAACTCTGTACCCGGGGGAGTTGTGACGCGATGACGACGAACAACGTCGCACCCATCATCGGAACCGGTAACCAACCCATCGCCTCCTGCCACGCGTCGCCCCTCAACGACCGTTCCGCCCACGCTTCGGTAAGCCACGCGAGCATCAACGGGAGCGCGATGATTACCAGGAACGCCTCGACGAACGGTCCCGGTTCGATGACCGCTGCGACTGCTGAACCCATGAACAGCCACAGATACAACGGGAGCAACAACAGTTGGACGAGCATCAGGGCCGGGGTCGTCGCTGTAATCTGCTCGGAATCACCGTCTGCGAGTTCGGTGAAGGTAATTACGTAGTCGATACACGGCGTCAGAAGCACCATGAACGCACCCACGAGGATAGCCGGTCGTTGGGGGAGGAACCGAGTGAGACACCAAACAACGACGGGGACGACGAAGAAGTTCATACCCAGTGCCGCCGCGACAAACCGGCCGTTCCGAAACGCGCGACGAAGCCGAACGAACGGAATTTCGAGGAACGTGACGTAGAGCAGGGCGGCCAGTACCGGGTCGATAAGCGACTCAGAGAGCGGGGCCGAGTTCGGAAGATAGACTGCGACTCCAACGGCCAAGAGAACGAAGGCAGTATACACAACAACCTGATGTCGTTGGAGCCACCGCTTCGAGTTCATATACTGGCTCATTCGTCGGTCGCTGGTAAACCATCGTCGCTCCTCTATCTTTCTTCGAGGAGAGAATTTCGCCGTTTACGGCGGGAGTGAACCCGGCA
>NZ_JAMYJY010000058.1:0-23681 GCF_024136985.1 Haloferax sp. AB510 | reverse complement strand
CGCTGAGGGTCGCCGCCGGTTCGTCGGCTGTTGCGGTCGACTCGTCCACCTCCGCTGGCTCCTGCGCGGCCGCCGACTCGCGGAGGTCGGCAACGGCGGCCACGCCGCGGTCGGCGCAGGCGTCGGTCCCGCCCGCATCCTGTATCGTGAGTTCGCGGACCGGAAGCCCGCACTCGTCAACCGCCGCGGCGACGACGTCGCTCCGGACCGTCTCACAGCCGAGTCCGACGACGACCGTCCCTGCGACGTTGGGATTGCCGGCGAGGCCGACGAGTGTCCGCTCGGTCTGTTCGGCGTCCGCGCCCAGTTGCCCACAGCCGTGGTCGTGGGGCGCGGCCACCGCGCCCGGCGAGCGGGCGGCTATCTCCTCGGCGACGACGTGCGAGCAGATGACCGACGGGAGGACAAGCACCCGATTGCGGATTCCGAGGCGGCCGTCGGGTCGGCGGTAGCCCGCGAACGAGTCGCGGCCGATTCGGTTGGAGAGGCGGTTCTCGGTCATCGCTCCGCCTCCGTCGCCGCCACGTCGCCGCGGCCGCGAGTGCTCTCGCAGTTGTGCGTGTGGACCCACTCGCCGGCCGCGACCGCCTCCGTGGCCCGCCCGATGACCTCGCCGTACTTCTGGACCGTCTCGCCGGCCGACAGGGGTTCGAGGGCGAACTTGTGACCGAACGGAACGTCGTCGGTGAGGGTCATTGCGTGGTTCCCGTTGTGGATCTCGCGCCCGGCCTCGAGGTCTTCGAGCGCCGTCGCCACGCTGTCGCCGTCGGCCAGCACGAGGGCGGCCCCGCCGAGGACGCGACCCTTCATGTGCCCCGCACCTCCGCGAGTTCGCGCGGGTGGACCTCCGTGATGGCGAACTCCTCCATCCGGCGCGTCTCGGCCCCGGTGCGCTTCCCGTCGGCGACGGCGAGCACCTCGTCGAAGACGCGCTCACCCGCCTCGGAGATGGTCGCGTCGCCCTCGACCACCGCCCCGGCGTTCACGTCCATGTTCGCCCGCATGCGCTCCCACGTCCCAGGATTGCCCGTGACCTTCACCACGGGCGCGACGGGGTTGCCGGTGGTACTCCCGCGACCGGTGGTAAAGACGATAATCTGCGCCCCGCCGGCGACCTTGCCGACGACGCTCTCCACGTCGTAGCCCGGCGTGTCCATCAGGACGAGGCCGCCGCCGACCGGCAGCCGCTCGGCGTAGTCGACGATGCCGCGAACGGGGGTCGTCCCACCCTTGGAGATGGCTCCGAGGCTCTTTTCCTCGATAGTCGTGAGCCCGCCCTCCTGATTGCCGGGCGAGGGCTGTGCACCCCGGAGGTCGACGCCCATCAGGTCGGCCGTCGCCTCGCGTCGTTCGACGCGGTCGAGCAGTCGGCGGCGGGTCTCCTCGTCGGCGCACCGCTCCGCGAGAACATGTTCTGCGCCGATGAACTCCGGAGTCTCACTGAACGAGGCGGTTCCCCCGGCCGCGACGAGACGGTCGCAGGCGTCGCCGACGGCGGGGTTGGCGGCGATGCCCGAGGTGGCGTCGCTCCCGCCGCACTCGACGCCGACGACGAGTTCGCTCGCGTCGGCCGACTCGTGACGGGCGTTCGCGGCCGCCTCGTTCAACGAGTCGAGGGCGGTGCGTCCACGCTGGAGGGCCGCGGCCGTCCCGCCGACCTCGCGAACCGACAGCGTCTCGACCGGCTTGCCGTCTCGGGCGATTCGGTCCGCGATGTCGTCGGCGTCGATGTCCTCGGTTCCGAACTCGACGACGAGCGCCGCGCCGACGTTCGGGTTTCGCCCAACGCCGACCAGCACCCGCTCTGTCTGTTCCCGCGACTCGTCCGGTTGGCTCGCGCCCATCTGGTGCGGCGTCGCGCGCGCCCACGCCCCCGCCTCGGCCGCGATGCCGCGGGCGACGCAGGACGACGCGACCGAGGTCGGAAGGACGGCGACGTGGTTTCTGACCCCGATGCGGCCGCTCTCCCGGCGGTAGCCGGTGAACTCTCGTCTCATACCACGCGATTCGGTAGCGCCCGACAAAGTGGTTTCGTCGGGCGCGGGCGGAACGCTCTTGGGGGCGGGTCGAGTGAGTGTGTCGTATGCGAACCTACGAAGTCAGCCGCATCGACGCGGGCAGAGCGGTCCCGCTGACCGGCGCGGTCGACGGGACGGTGTGGGAGCGGGCGAACGTCGCCCGACTGGACGAGTACGCGTGGGGCGACGAGCCCGGCCCGGAGACGACGGTCAGGGCGCTGTTCGACGCGGAGGCGCTCTACCTGCAGTTCCACGTCGAGGACGACGAGATAACCGCCGACGTGACGGAGCTGAACGGGCCGACGTTCGAGGACAGTTCGGTCGAACTGTTCGCTACGCCGGCCCCGCCCGATGACGGCTCGCCGGGGCGGTACTTCAACTTCGAGGCGAACTGCTGCGGCACGTTCAAACTCGCGTGGCAGGAGCCGAACTGGCGCGAGCGCGACATCGGCCGCGACCTCGTCGCGCCGACCGACGCGGTGGCCGTCGAGGTGGAAACGTCAGTTCCCGGCCCCACGAAGACCGCGTCCCCGGACGACGACTCGTGGTGGCTCGCGGCGCGGCTCCCGCTCGCGACGCTCCGGTCGCTGACCGGCCTCCCGCTCGAACTCGACTCCGGGGCGGTCTGGCGCGGGAACTTCTACCGGAGCGGGCTGCCCGACGCGCAGAAGGGGACGTGGAACCGAATCGAACTGCCGGAGCCGACGTACCACTCGCCGTCGTTCTTCGGGCGTATCGAGTTCGAGTGAGTGGTCGCCTCGGACGGTTGCCCCGGACGGTCGTACCGAGCAGGTCGTGGTGGCACCGAAACGGCTTTTCACACGGGTCGAGAACGGCAGTCCATGCAACAGCCGTCCGCGTTAGTCATCGGAGAGACGACCTTCTCGTTCCACGATTTCGAGGAGATGCGACCGCACATCGAGTCCGCCATCGGCGACGCCGCCGCGGTGACCGCGACGACCGACAGGAACGCCCTCGCCGACCTCACGGGCTACGACCTCGTCGTGGACTACCTGACGGACGCCACCCTGAACCCCGAGCAGTTGGACGGCCTCCTCGGATTCGTCCGAGACGGCGGAGCCTATCTCGGTCTCCACTGCGCCGCCGACCTCACCAACGTCCACGACGGCGACGGCGGCCTCGACAAGCGCGACGAACCGTTTCCCGACCTCCGCGACCTGCTCGGCGGTCACTTCCTCACTCACCCCGAGCAGTCGACGTTCGGCGTCGAAATCGTCTCCGACCACGCCGTGACCGACGGTGTCGACGGCTTCGAGGTGTTCGACGAGCCGTATCAGGTCGACGTGGACGACGACGTGACCGTGCTCGCGCGCATGGCTCATCCCGACCTCACCGACGACTACCCGGTCGCGTGGGTCCGCGAGTACGGCGCGGGGCGGGTCTGTTACGCGTCGCTCGGACACACCGCGGAGGTTTTCGAGAACGACGACTACCGGCGACTGCTCCGCAACGCCGTCGGCTGGCTGGTCCGCGACTGAGCGGGTCGGCCGCGGCGTCGCCGCCGGCGGCGTGTGAACGTTTATCCCGGTCGGTTCCGAACGTCGGTACATGAATCTTCGAGCCGCCGACCTGACCGTGTTCGTGTTCGTCCTCGGCGTCATGCTCTCGGGAATGTGGCTGGCCCAGCAGTTCGGCATGGAGTGGTCGCCGACGCTGTTCGCCATCGTCGCCGTCGTCGCGGCCGTCTGGACGGTGTACTACCGCTTCAGCGTGGAGCCGCGAATCAACACGAGTAGAGGAGACGACGACGGCCGACAAGAGGCCGGCGTCGGCGACGGCGCACAAGAGTGACCGACTGACCGCATCAGCCGGTGTCGGCGACCGACGCTCCGGTTCGTCCCGCCGCGCTATCGCTCGCTGAAGTACGGGATAATCTCGTTTTCGTAGTGCCGCATCGTCTCCTCGTAGTCGCCGACCGGGATGAGAACGAGGTTATCGACGCCCGCGTCGCGGAACGCCTCGATTCGCTCGATCGCGCGCTCGGGGTCACCGGCGACGCAGATGTCGTCAACAGCCTCGTCGGGGATACGCTCGGCCGCCGCCGACAGTTGCCGTTCCTGTTCCTCGTCGAACGCCATCTGCCACATGATGGGCGTCGACTCCGCGATGTCCTCGTAGCCCATGTCGGCGAGGAGCGGCGGTCGGAGCGCGAGATTCACGCGGTTTCGCTCGATGCCGGCCGCGTGCGCCTCGTCGCCGTCGTCGTAGACCGTCGTCGGAACCATGACGGCGCGGTCGATGGCCTCGGGGTCGCGGCCGCGGTCCGCGGCCACGTCGAGGACTTTCCGCAGGTCGGCCGCGTACTCGTCGGGCGAGTAAATCCACGGGAACCAGCCGTCCGCGACCGCGCCCGTCAGGCCGCGCATGCTCTCGCCGTAGCCGCCTATCCAGAGCGGTGGCCGTGGTTCCTGTACGGGCTTCAACCCCATGTGCGCGTCGTCGAGGTCGAAGTAGTCGCCCGCGAAGGAAAACGGCTCGTCCGCCGTCGAGTTCCACAGCCCGTCGATGACGGCGACGCACTCTCTGAACCGGGTGTACGGATCGTCCCAGTCGATATCCGAAATCGGCGCGAAGTTGAACGCCTCGCCGGCCCCGATGCCGAGACCGGCACGACCGTCCGTCATCCGGTCCAACGTGGCCGTGACGTGCGCGAGTTCGGTCGGGTGCCGGCGCACCGAGTCGGCGACGCCGGGCATGAGAGTCACCTCATCGGTGCGCTGGGCAATCGCCCCGAGGACGGAGAACGCCTCCCACGGCGGGTCGACCAGATACTCCTCGGAGCCGGTCGGGTGAAACAGGTGGTCCGGGACGGTGACGGTGTCGAACCCGGCCGTCCCGGCTCGGACCGCTCGCTGGATGGTTTCCTCGACGTTTCCGTAGCTGACAACTTGACAGCCGAAGCTCAAACCGCGGCTATTGGCGCTCGACATCGCGTGTACCGACTGGATGGCGGGATAAATAGCTGACCCCGGAGGTGGGGAGCGACGTGTTCGTTGGGGGTTCGAAACGCCGGCTTACGCCTGCAGGACCGACGCGTCGAGGTCGTAGTCGGTGAAGTATTCGCGCTCTAGTTCGACGAGTTTCGCGAACAGCTCTTGGGCCTCGTCGCGCGAGACGGTGACGAGCGGTTCGTTGAGGAACGCCTGAAACGCGAGGTCGAGGTCGCCCTCGAAGCCCGCGCGCACGAGCGTCTCCTGATTCGTGACGTGGGTTTCGACCATGCTCTCGACCTCGTCGGGGAGGCCGCCCGCACAGAGAGGCGTCACGTCGTCGCCGGAGAGGAGCGCGTTCGTCTCGACGACGGCACCCTCGGGGAGGCCGTCGACCTGCCCCTCGTTGGGGTAGTTGAGGTGCGTGACGAACGTCCCCTCGCCGGAGAGCGCCCGCATGATGTCGACCGCCTCCTCTCCGGACTCGTGGAACTCGAACTCCGCGTCGCCTTCGAGGTAGCGCTCCATCTCGTCGGGGCCCTCGTCGTCGGAGACGCGGGCCGAACTCGGCGTGAGCCGGATACCGTAGCGCTGGATTTCCTCGGGTTCGTCGATGCTCAGATACCACGGGACGAACTCCACGAGGTGACGGTCGCCCGCCGCGCCGAGGACGCCGAAGCGGTCGTAGAGGTCGAGCGCGACCTCCTCGTTGTTCACCCAGTAGGACTCGCCGTCGAGGTCGCCCGGCTCGCGGTCGAAAAGCGGCTTCCGACGCTTGAGCTCCTCGTCGAGGTACTGGAACACGTCGCGGTCGCGCCACCGCGCCTCGTCGACCCACGTGAAGTGGTTGACGCCCTTGACGTTGACTCGAACCTCGTCGCGGGCGACGTCCTCGGCCTCGTCGATGTAGCGCTCCGCCATCTCGGCGAACAGTTTCTGCGTCTTGAACACCTCGTGGCAGAGCCCGATGGCCTTGATGTCGGGGAACTCCTCGTAGAGCGTCCGCGTGCAGACCGTCATCGGATTGGTGTAATTGATGACCCACGCGTCCGGACAGCGCTCGCGGACCGTCGCGGCGATTTCGCGGTACTGCGGAATCGCTCGCAGGGCCCGAATCGCCCCGCCGGGGCCGACGGTGTCGGCGACCGTCTGGTAGATGCCGTACTCCTGGGGCACGTCGATGTCGTGGACGAACGTCTCACCGGGCGGGTCCTGAATCGAACAGATGACGAAGTCGGCCCCGTCGAGGGCCTTGTCCATGCTCCGGGTCGCCTCGAACGACCAGTCGCCGACCGCCTCCTCGCGGTCCATCACGCGGTTTCCGAGGAGGGCGTTCTTCGACGCCATCTCGTAGTTCACGTCGTACAGCGTGACGCTCCCCGCGAGGTCCGGACACTGCGCGAGGTCGTTGATGAGCGTGTGGGCCCACCCCTGACTCCCGCCGCCGATGTAGCCGATGTCGATAGTTCGGGACGAACCCGACGGTACAGGCTCCGCTTGCTCCGACAGCTGATACATGTGATAACACGTGACGGGTCGCGGTCGCAAATAGCTGTCGTTTCGGGGGGTCCGGTCGCTCCGTCACTCGGTCAGGATGGTGACCGGCCCGTCGAAGTTGAGGACGACCCGCTGTGCGGTGTCGCCGAACAGCGCCTTCCCGGTCGGCGAGCGCTGTCGGCCGGCGACGTAGACGTGGTCACAGCCGCGCTCGTCGGCGACGCGAATCACCTCGTCAGCGAACTCGCCCTCGTCGGCGACGACGGTGACGGCGTCGTATTCGACGGTTCCGTCCACCGACTCGAACGCCTCGTCGGCGGCTTGCGACGCGAAGCGGGAGGCGACTTCCCGCGCCGAGTTCGACTCCAGCGGCGTGTTGGCGGCGTCGCTCATCGCCTGCAACGTCTCCGCGTTCTCGACGATTTCGTCCTCGGTGATTCGCGTGAGGAGCACGAGCGGCGTGTCCGTGCCGGCCGCAATCTGTCCCGCCTCGGTCAGGAGGCGCTCGTTGGAGTCCGTACTGTCGACTACCACTAGGGATGACTGCATACCGGTGCCACGGTGCTTCAACGCATAAAACTATCCCGCGAGTCGGGACGGAGCGGGGTCGATTCGGCGGTGCAGCGGCGGGGAGACGACCGAGCGACCCGCGCTCAGCGGTCGGCTCGGAACCGTTCGACCGCGTCTTCGTCGATTTCGACGCCCAGACCGGGGGCCTGCGGCACGTCCACTTCGCCGCCGGTCGGATCGAACGGGGTTTGTAGAATCTCGTCGCGGAGCGGGTTCTCGCTCCGGTCGAACTCGACCATCATCGGGTCTGGGACGTGCCGCGTGTGCGGGTAGTCCGAGACCGACGCCGCGAACTGGACCGCCGCAGCGAGGCCGACCGCGCTGTTCCAGATGTGCGGCCGGACCGCCACGTTCTCCGTGCTCGCGAGGTCGGCGATGCGGCTCGCCTCCGAGAGCCCGCCGCACCGACCGAGATTGGGCTGGACCACGTCGACCGTCCGGTCGTCCACGAGGCGCTTGAACTCGAAGCGGCCGTAGTGCGCCTCGCCGGCCGCGAGGGGCACGTCGACGCCGCGTTTGACCTCGCGGTAGCCCGAGAGGTTCTCCGGGGGGACGGGTTCTTCCATCCACGTGATGTCGAACTCCTCGATGGCCTTCGCGGTTCGAATCGCCTGTCGCGGCCGGTAGTTGCCGTTGATATCGACCATCAGCCGCGCGTCGTCGCCGAGGAGTTGGCGGGCGGTCCGAACCCGCTCCACGTCGGAGTCCGTGCCGTTGCCGATTTTTATCTTGGCCGCGGAGAAGCCCTCGTCGACGGCGTCGCGAATCGGCTCTGCGATGTCGCGGTTCGCCTCGGTGAAGTACATCGTCGAGGCGTAGGCGGTGAGCGTCTCGCGAGGCGTCCCGCCGAGGAGCCGGTGGACGGGCTTGCCGGTCGCCTTGCCGACGAGGTCCCACAGGGCCACGTCGATGCCGCTGAGGGCGCTCTGGACGAAGACGCTCCCGCCGAAGTGGTACGGGTCGGTGTACGACTCCTCGGCGAGGCGTCGCACGTCGAAGGGGTCCATGCCGACCACGTCGTCGCGGAAGAACTCGTCGACGACGGGCGCGACGACGCTCCCCGGCGCGAACGCCTCGCCCCAGCCGACCTCGCCGGTGTCGGTGTCGACGCGGATGAGCGTCGTCGCCCTGTCGTGGCCGAACCCGCGCGCGTCGCCGAGGCCCTGCCCGTCGGGAAGGCGGTGCGATATCGGGATGACTTCGATGTCGGTTACGTGCATGAAAAGTGTACCACGGAGAGACGCATTATAGCTTGTGCAGACGGCGAACGCGGCGAGACGGGCGGGGCGGGGGCGACGAAGCAGACGAGGCGTGTGCGAATCGCCGACTCAGTCCTCGTCGTAGTGGAACTCGGTCCACGGCCCCTCCTCGAAGGGGTAATCGTCGAGCACATCAAGGTTCACCTCGACGCCAAGTCCCGGCTCGTCAGACAACGAGAGGACGCCGTCCTCGACGGCGGGTTGGCCCTCGATGATGTCGAACGCGAGGTCGAAGGGGTACATTCCGGGGTCGGTCTCGGCGTCGAGGAGCGGGTCGTCCTCGAAGACCGGGTATTCGAGGAGCGAAACCTCGGGCGCGGCCGCGACGAGGTGTGCGTTGGCGAGCAGGCCGACCCACGTGCCGAAGTTGTGCGGGACGAACTCCACGTCGCGGCCGACGCAGGACTCGACCGCGGGGCGACAGCCGGTGTAGCCGCAGTGGTGGCGAACGTCGCCCTGCAGGAAGTCGACCGCGCCCGTCTCGCCGAGCGCGACGAGTCCCTCGGGCGTCGGTTCGCTCTCGCCGCCGGCCAGCGGCGCGCCCGTCTCCGCGAGTTCGACGTAACCTGCGTGGTCATCTGGCGAGACCGGCTCTTCGACCCAATAGCAGTCCCGCTCGGCGGCGAAGGTGACGAGGTCTTCGACCGTCTCGCGGTCGTAGCCGTCGCGAATCTTCCACCACGTGTGCACGTCGAGCATCACTTCCATGTCGCCCGCGACATCGGCGAGGAGTTCGATGGTGCGGCGGTCCCCGTCGGGGCCGATTCCCGGTCGGTATTTGTAACCGAAGAAGCCGAGGTCGTGGATGGTCGCCGCCTGTTCGGCGTAGCCCTCGGGTTCCATGTACATCCCGGCGCTCGCGTACAGGGGCATCTCCGTCGTCGGGTCGGTGCCGTACTCGTCGGCGAGGAGTTCGTAGATGGGCGCGCCGACCTCCTTCCCGCGGATGTCGTACAGCGCCACGTCGAGCGCCGAGATGGCCTCGTGGCGGAGTCGGTCGGGCAGGTCGGTGTCGCGGAGTATCGCGTGCGCGTCTTCGACTTCCTCGATGGTCTCGCCTTCGAGCGCGTCGGCGACTGCGCCGTTTACCACGTCCGCGAAGGTCCCCTGCGAGTCGCCCTCGAAATACTCCCGCATCGCGGAACTGCTCGCGCCGGCGGTGGCGATGCCACGGGTGCCGCCGGCCGATTCGACGACGACGAGCACCACGTCGCGTTTGAGCAGGCGACGGGTGCCACCGTGGAAGGACCGGTCCTGCGGCGGTTCGATGGGTGACGAGAGAGCGTATCCGCTGACAGTCGCGATTCGCATACCTGTACAGACTCGGCCATCACGATAAAACTCCGCCTCGCAACCGGGGACGGCACGGGGAGACGAGAGCGGAGACAACCGGGAGAAAGAGCGGCGCGCTACTGGAAGACGTCGGACGCGAACGGGTAGAGTTCGTCGAGAGCGACGCGCTCGTTCCGCCGGCCCGACTCGTAGGCCGCCATGGTGATGAGGACCGCCTTGAGGCCGTCGCGGGCGGTCGTCGGCGGCGTCTCGCCGGTCTCGATGGCATCGAGGAACGCGGTGCCCTTGCTCAGCCAGCGCTCGTAGCCGTCGTAGGGGTGGTGTTCGGTCCCCTCGTCGTCGATGACGTAGCCGGTCCGGTCGTCCCACTCGTGGCCTTCGAGGTATATCGCCCCCTCGTCGTCCCAGATGTGGACGTGCTCGCGGGTCCGCGCGACGACGCCCGTGTCGGAGACGTTCGCCACCGCGCCCTCCGCGAACTCGATGATGATAGAGGACTGGCGGTCGAACACCTGCTCGTCGTCGTGGAAGTCGACGTAGGCGTTGACGTGGGTTGGCGTGAGGCCGGTCGTCCAGAGGATAGCGTCGATGACGTGCGTGCCGACGTTCAGGAGGTGGCCGCCGCCGCTCAACTCGGGGGTCATCCGCCAGTCGTCTTCCTTCTCGTAGTAGGACTGCCAGTCGTGGGTCACCTCGCCGGTGATAAACCGCGGGACGCGGTCGCCGTCAGCCCACTCGTCACGGGCGCGCTTGTAGGCCGGATTGAAGTGTCGCTGGTAACCGACCATCACGGTTTGGTCGCTCGCCTCGGCGCGGGTCGTGAGTTCGTAGGCCTCCTCGGCGTCGGTCGCGAGCGGCTTCTCGCAGAGGACGTGGAGGCCGCGGTCCAACACGGCAGAGGTCTGTTCGTAGTGGAGGCCGTTGGGCGTCGCGACCGCGACGGCGTCCATCGGGGCCGAATCGAGGAACGCCTCGAACGACCGGTAGCGGTGCGTCTCGGGAACGTCGAAGGAGTCGCCGACTTCGGCGAGGCCGTCTGGGTCCACGTCAGAGATGGCGACGAGTTCCGACCGGGGGAGTTCGACGAACTGTTGACAGAGTCGACGACCGAGGCTTCCGAGGCCGACGACTCCGACGGCGATTGGAGACGAGTCTGTCTGACGCGGCATGGGTTCGACTACAGAGATGGGGCAGATAACTGTTTTGACGGTCCTCGGGCACTCGGCCTCGCGCTCGACCCCCCTGTCCGAAGATTTTATGCGCGAGTGTCCGGTGGTTCGGGTATGCCACTCGCAGAGAGCGGTGTGCGCGAGCACCTTCGCGGCGTCGCCGCCGGGCTCCTCACCCCGTTCGACGACGACCTCGACATCGAACACGACGAACTGGCAGCGAACGCGACGACGCTCTACGACGAGGGAATCCGCACGTTCCTCGCGTCGGCGAACATCAGCGAGTACCACTCGCTGACCCAGCAGGAGCGAATCGCGGTGACGGAGACGGCGGTCGACGCGCTCCCGTCCGACGTGTGCGTCCTCGCCGGCGTCGGCGGGAGCACGGCGGGCGCGCGGGAACTCATCGACGCCTACGACCGAATCGGCGTCGACGGGATGATGATAATGCCACCCGACCACACCTACGTCCACGAGCGCGGCCTGCTTCGCTACTACGAGAAGCTCGCCGAGGCCTCGACGGCTCCGCTGGTGCCGTACGTGAAGGGCTTCGACCCCTCAATCGGCTACCTCCGCGACCTCGCGGGACTCGACGGCGTGGTCGGCATCAAGTACGCCATCGAAGACGCCGTGAAACTCGGCGCTGCCGCCAGCACCACCGGCGACGACGTGGTCTGGGTGGACGGCCTCGCGGAGCCCTTCGCCGTCTCGTTCTGGAACGAGGGTATCGAGGGGTTCTCCGCCGGCGTGAGCAACTTCCGGCCGGAAGTCGGTCTCGCACTATTTGACGCGCTCACCGAGGAGAACTGGGAGCGCGCTCGCGAGCTTCGGAACATCTGTCTGCCCTACCAGAACTTCCGCGACCAGACCGGGCAGAACAACAGCCTCGGCGGCGCTATCAGCGTCCCAGCGGTGAAAAAGGGACTCGAACTGGCCGGCCTGCGTGGCGGGGCAGTCCGCGAGCCGATTCGCTCGCTGTCGGCCGCCGACGAGCGCCGGGCGGAAGAGCTGTACGACCAGCTCGATGACGACATCGAGCGCCTCATCGACTGAACGCGGACGACGGAAGACGCCGACGACCGACAGCGGCGAGAGCGACGGCCATGGACGAGACCGAGTCGCAGAGCGGTGTCGGCGCGGAGAGTGACGACTGAACGGAGCGGTTCGACAGCGACGTGGCCGCCCTGCTCGCCTCGGCCCGGACGACCGGACCCCAGTAACTCGCGCGACCCAAATATTCATCACCCGAGGCGCGGGGTATGTTGGCATGCGCGAGTTCGAAGCGACCGCCGAGGCGACTCGGCCGCCGACGTGGGCGCACAAACAGCGAGCACTCTTCGACCTGACGGGCGACGCAGTCGACCGGTTTGTCGCCGACTACACCGGCCCCGACGGGGAACCGTTCTGGCCGCCGGACGACCACGTGGGCGTCGACGGCTTCGACGACGTGGTCGAGGGGTTCTACAACTGGCCGCTCGTGTACGCGATGGGTGGCGACGAACGCCTGCTCGACCACGCCCGCCGCGTGTACGAGGCCGCGCTCGAACGCGGTGCGGAGACGGAGACGCCGTTCGGCCACCCGATGGTCGTCGACGAGTTCGAACAGTGCCGCGACTGGTTCCACCTCGGGGAGGGCAACCTCTACACGTACAACATGGGCCTCGCCGCGCCCGACGACGACGCGGTCGTCGACCGGGCGAGGAAGTTCGCGGAGCTCTACACCGCCGACTCGGAGACGGGGAACTACGACGCCGAAAAGCGCGTGGTTCGCGGGCCGATGAACGGGAGCATGGGCCCGGAGTTCTGCGACTTCTCCGCCTACGAACACCACCCCTACGGCGCGGACTACCGCTGGGCCAGACACGGCCTCCCGTGGCGGGACCTCGAGTTCGACGAGGCCGCGGATCTCCTCGACCCGGCGAACGAAGAGCGCCTGTTCGAGGTGCTGAACGAGCGCTGCGCGAAGGGCGACATCCCGCTGAACCTCAACATCACGAGCCTGATGACGAACGCCTACCTCCACACGGGAGACGACCGCTACCGCGAGTGGGTCACCGACTACCTCGACGCGTGGCGCGAGCGGACGGCCGAAAACGGCGGCATCATCCCCGACAACGTCGGGCACTCCGGCGAAATCGGTGAGTACACAGACGGGTCGTGGTACGGCGGCTACTACGGTTGGTCGTGGGGCGGGTGGCACTACATCGGCATCGGGCCGACGGTCGCCGCCGAGAACGCGGTCCTGCTCGAAGGCGACAGAGAGTATCTCGACTTCCCGCGGTCGCAACTCGACATCCTCATCGAGAACGGCATCGAAGTCGCCGAGGACGACGTACACAGCACCCTCTACATCCCGCACAAGTACGGCGGCGAGGGCGACTACCACTACGACGCCTCAGGCGTCCTCACCGAAGACGATGGGGAGGTGCTGTGGAGGGACGGCTGGTACGAGTTCCAGCCGCACACGGACGACCCCTACGCGGTCCACCTCTGGTACATGTCGATGCGCGACGAGGACCGAAATCGGGTGCGTCAGCTCCGCGACTGGGGGAAACAGGACTGGCGGCGGATCGATCCGCGGGCGAAGACGAAACATGGTGACGGCCACGAGTACGCGTGGCTCGCCTACCTCGACGGGGAGTTCCCGGACTACCCGGACCGAATCCTCGAAGCGACGCGCGAGCACGTCGACGAGCGACTGCGCCTGTTCGACGCCGAAGGGAACGAGCCGACGACCGTGGACGAGGACTACCTCAGAGACCGGAACCCCGCGTTCCACAAGGCGCTACTCCAACTCACGATGGGTGCGCCACAGCCAGTCTACTACGGCGGCCTCGTGATGGCGCAGGTGCGGCACTTCGACGCCCGAAGAGAGCGGCCGGGACTGCCAGCGGGCGTCGCCGCGCTCGTGGAGTCGGTGACGAAAGACGGGGTCGAACTGACGCTGGTCAACACCGGAGCGAGATGGGAGGAGGTCGTCGTCCAAGCCGGCGCGTACGGTGAACACCGATTTACTACGGTCGAGACTGACGGGGTGGAGCGTGGTGTCGGCGAAGGCGGAGCAGACGCCGATACGGCCGACGACGGAGGTACGGACGCGCTCCGAGTTCGACTCCCCGCCGGAAGCCGAATGTCACTTCAGGCCGGACTCGACCGCTTCGTCGACGACCCGAGTTACGACTACCCGTGGTCTGAGACGGGGTCGTAGGAACTCTCACGACGGCGCCGCGTGAGATTCGGGAGAAGCGCACGAAAAATCAAGATAGTGATTTTTGTTCTCCTTGCGGGAACGCCGATATTCGAGATGAGCCGGCAGGCAGCCCAGATAACGACTGATAAGGTTCGATTCGAGTGATTCGAGGGAGATTTGACTCACGAGAGCTGAAATCGAGTCAGAAACTGTTCCTCTGTTGGGAATTATTAATCGAGGACGATTCACAGTGCCGATTCGAGAACATTGGGGAGTCGGTTTCGCCAACACATTACAACTATAAGACTGTAATTCTTTTCGGCCCGGAAAACGAGCATATTCTCTCGGGATACGGTGTTCAAAACCACAAAATTCCAAATTCTGCAGCTACAGCCCATACATCGGCAATTGACAATTGATTCCCTTTAGGGGAACAGTTTGGAGCAGCGAGTGAGACCCACTCTCTCGCTCGGGAGGAGAATTTATCAACGGGGACGAACACTATGGCGCATGCCGACACGAGTCACTGTCTGGAACGAGAACGTCCACGAACGGGAAGAACCGGAGGTCGCAGAGCGGTATCCGAAGGGAATCCACGGCACCATCGCGGAACATCTGGAGGGGCCGGACCGCGAGGTTCGGACAGCGACGTTACAGGAACCCGAACACGGCTTAGACGAGGAGACACTCGACGCGACGGACGTACTGGTCTGGTGGTCCCACTGCGCCAACGACGAGGTAACAGACGCCGCCGCGAAGCGCGTCGTCGACCGCGTACACGAGGGGATGGGCTTCATCCCGCTCCACTCGGGGAAGAACTCGAAGCCGTTCACCCGGCTGATGGGCACGACGTGCAACATCAAATACCGCCACGGCGGCGAACGCGAACGCGTGTGGGTCGCGGACCCCGGCCATCCCATCGCTGACGGCCTCAACGAACAGTTCGTCATCCCGGCGACGGAGACCTACGGTGAGCCCTACGACATCCCAGAACCCGACAGAACCGTCTTCATCTCGTGGTTCGAGGGCGGCGACGTGTTCCGCTCCGGCGTCTGTTATCGTCGCGGCCGCGGGCGAATCTTCGCCTTCCGACCGGGCCACGAGGAGCACCCCATCTTCCACCAAGACGAGGTCAAGCGAGTCATCGACAACGCCGTCGAGTGGGCGACGCCGACCGAGGGCGCGTCGGCGCGGTGGGGGAAGACCGACCCGCTCGAATCCGTCGACGAGTGAGCGGAGCGGCACGTGCCGCGGCAGAGACCGTTCCCCTGTGGAGAACAAATGAGACGGTCGTCTCCGAACGGTTCGCAATCTCGTCGCTGTGAGAAGCGAGGTGGTGTTCGAACCCGAATCGGGTGTCAAAAACCTCTTAATATCAGTTTTGAATGTATGTTTTAAATTTGTTATTTCAGTGTAGATATCACGAGGAAGCTACGGCGTACTCGCGGTGGGATTCCACCGTGAGGCGACGGCGCGCACCACCCACCCGCCGACTCGCCCGCAGCCCAGACCGAACAGGGAGGCGAGACAGAGAACGGCTCCGGCGGCGAGTGCGAAGAACGCGACTCTGGACAGCGGCCACGCCGCCGTCGTTCCCGTCGTCACCGCGAATATGACCAGTTCTAGAACGCCGCCAAGAAAGCCGGCGCGAAGTCCGGCGGCGTCCGGGTCCGTCGAGCGGACTGCGGCGACAGCCCCCGCAATGAACGCGCCGAATATCATCATGCCGGCACCGACGGTCGACTCCGATTCTGGGAGCCAGTTGACAACCGTGATGACGGGGAGCGAGACAACCACACCGATGAGCGCGGCATTCCATGCTGGGGAGAAGGGCCTGAAGCGGGGAGTCGAGACCATCGTCTCGTATGTAAGATGGCTAAGAGTTCATATAGCTTGGCAGGGGTGGATCTCGAGGGAAGGAGTTTCGAATCCGATTCCGAGTCGCTCGTGTGTCGATTCGTAGACAGCGAGCCTACCGAGTCAACGGACCCAGACTATATCGTCTGAAATAGTATACGAAACCGATTTCTAAATTTTTCTTACATGTTTTAGTGACGTTGTTACCCCCGACGGAAGAGATACTACCATCCCCGGAGAACGTGTTCTATGGCAGACAGTACAGAAGTCGACGAGCTGGTTGTCACGGAGCTTTCCGACACGAACTCGACGGCGCTCGAAGCCGGCCGCACGGAGTCGGTTGACCTAAGCGACGTGTCGGTCACGCGAGCGACGCTGGAGCCGGAGTGGGGAACCGACAGCGACCGCGGGAGTGCGGAGCCAGACTACTGCCAGAACGCCCACGACATCTACGTCGTCTCCGGGACGCTCGGCCTCGAACTGGACGACGGGACGCAGACGAAGATTACCGCCGGCTGTGCCGCGACTATCCCACCGGGACACCGCGGCTGGACAGTCGGAGACAAGCGACTCGTCTATCTGGAGTTCGACCCGAGCGAATAACCGTGACTACCATACCGTCGGTCCGCGTAGCGTTCCGACGAGATGTCCCGATTCGTGGCGGCCGCGTGCCAGCTAGACTCGCGAGACGACAAGGCGGCGAACGTGGAGCGGGCGCTCGGCCTCCTCGACGAGGCCGCGGCCGACGGCGCTGACTTCGTGGCGTTCCCGGAGATGACGACCTTCATCGGCCCGGAAGAGCGGTTCGCCGAGGTCGCGGAGTCGCTAGACGGACCGACGATACAACGGTTCTCCGAGAAGGCCCGCAAACACGACGTCTTCGTCCATACGGGCAGTTTCTTCGAGCGGATTCCGAACAGCGACCGGGTGTACAACACGTCGGCACTCATCGGCCCGGGCGGTGAAGTGCTCGACACCTACCGGAAGGTTCACCTGTTCGACATCGAACTCGACGGGAGCGTCGAACACAGGGAATCGGACTACGTCGCATCCGGCGACCGGACGGTGACGGTCGACACCGATCTCGCGACGTTCGGCCTCTCCATCTGCTACGACCTCCGGTTCCCGGGGCTCTACCGGACGATGGCGCAGTCCGGCGCGAACGTCCTTCTCGTCCCGTCGGCGTTCACGATGCACACCGGAAAAGACCACTGGGAGCCGCTGCTTCGCGCCCGCGCAATCGAGAATCAGGCGTACGTCATCGCGCCCGGCCAGATCGGCGACAAGCCGTCGTGGGTCGAGACCTACGGCCGCACGCTCGTCGTCGACCCGTGGGGGAACGTGATTTCGAAGGCGCGGGACCGCGAGGAGGTCGTCACGGCGACCATCGACCTGTCCCACCTTGACGATATCCGCCGCGACATGCAGACGCTCCAGCACGCGCGACCGGACGTGTACGAGCGGTCGGAGAAGTGAGGACGCGGACTGGCGCGATTAGCTCCCGCCGAGCACGCGCTTGAACAGCGTGAACGTGAGCAGGGTGAAGAACAGCCCGTTCAACATCCCCTGACTCGCCGCGAGCACGCGGGCCGCCGGGCCGAGCGGGTTGATGTCGCCGTAGCCGACCGTGCTGAAGCTGATGTAGCTGTAGTAGACGTTGTCGAAGAGCACCTCCATCGTCGTCTTGTCGACCGCGGCTGGGTCGAAGGCGCTCCCCGCCTGCGTCAGGAACGGCCCGCCGAGGGCATAACACAGTCCGAACAGCGCCGGGAGGAGGAACGTGAACGCCGCGATTCGCGGGAGCCGGTTCCCGTAGCCGCAGGTGACCTGCATGAGCGTGTTCAGCCCCACGCTGGCGACCTTCTTGCCGCGGGCCCACGTGTTCAGCGAGTACTCGTTGAAGATGATGTCGAAGTTCTTCTGGCGGTTGTAGTAGTAGCGCTTGAACTCGAACTCGCGGCTCGCGGGGGTGTCGCCGACGGCGTTGGCGCTGTCCTGCGCCTTCCGGTAGGTTTCCTCGATGATGTCGGGCGTCAGTTCGACGGCGAACTGGCCGGTTGCGCCGTTGCCGACAAAGTCGTGGATGGTCCAGTCGTTACGTTCGAGATAGCCGTGGTGGTCGCTGAAGTCGAAGCGGTCGAACTCGGTGAGACAAAAGCGGAAGTGGTCCAAAAGCTGGTGTTCGTTGCCGTCGCCCTCCAGCGTCAGGTCGCCGATGGTCGCGCGGGTGAGGTCGTACGGCGTCGGCTCGCCGGAGCCCTGCGATATCGTGCCGCCGGAGAGCGTCGCGTCGGTGAAGTCGAGGTAGGTGTCGCGGTCGCCGACCAGCACGCGGAAGCGTGCCGTTTCGAAATCCGACTGCCGGAAGTCCGCCCGGTCGTGGAACGTCGTCTCCCAGAAGGACGCGCTCGTGAAGTTCGCGGCCTCGAACTCCGCGCCGGCCTCGAAGGTCGCCTCGTTGAACGAGGCGTTCGCTTCGAGATGTTGCAGTTCGCCCTCGAAGAACGTCCCGCGGAAGGACGCGAGACCGTGGAACGTGGCGGTCTTGAAGCTCACGTCCTCTTCGAATCGCGCCTCGCCGAACCGGGCGGTAGACTCGAACTCGACCGCCTCGAACGAGGCGTCACAGCCGAACGTCGCCTCCTCGGCGACGACGGCGTCGCGGAACTCACTCTCGTCGAAGTTCGCTTGCCCGCCGAACGACGAAAGAGAGAGGTCGAACGCGCCGTGACGCGGAGACGATAGCAGTCGGTGCGGGCGGTGAACGTCGCGCGGTCGAAGTTGACCGCGCCCTTGAACACGGCGTCCTTGAAGTCCGAATAGCGGAATCGCGCGAGTTTGTAGTCCGCTTCGCCCTCGAACGTCGCGCCCTCGAACGTCACGTCGTCGTGGGTCGTCCGACTCCCGCCGTTGAACTCGACGCCGCGGAACTCGGCCAACTGCATGAACCGGGCGTCGGCGAAGCTCGCGTCGTCATCGAACCGCGCCTCGTCGAAGTCGGCCATCTCGTCGAAGCGGACGCCGTCGAACCGCGCGTCTCCCTCGAACTCGACGTGTTCGAAGTCCGAACCCGCGGAGAACCGCGCCCCCTCGAACGTCACGTAGTCGAAGATGGCCTGTCTGAAACTCGCGTCGTCGCGGAACGTCGCGTTCGCGAAGGTGATGTTGTCGTCGAGGACGTGGCTGCTCCCGCTGGTCTCGACGTTGCGGAAGCGTGCCGTGCCGTGGAACGTCGCGTCTGCGAAACTGGTGTCGCCCTGGAACACCGTCTCGTCGCAGCGGACCTCGCCGCGGAAGGTCGCCCCGGAGAAGCGAACGTCCTGTTCGAACGTCGCCTCGTTGGTCGTCACCGCGCCGGTCACGGTGACCTCCCGGGCGTCCACGTCGCCGGTGACGACCGCCTCGTCGAGTTTGAGGCGGTCGACCGTCGCCTCGCGGAGAATCAACCCCTGATCGAGGCGGCCGTGGGTGAGGTCTAACCCCTCGATGTCGGCGTGCTGGAAGTTGAGAACGTGGTTCGTCGCGCCGTTGATGTCCTGATAGGTGAGCGAGAGATGTGGGAGGTCCGCGCCGACGTACTCGTTGACGCGGGTGTCGGGCGACTGGAGGTTCGCCCGGAGTTCGCCGACGATGTCGTCACCGGTCACGTCGAGCGAGGCGCGCTCGTCGCGGCTCATGTGGAACACGCAGAACTCGCTTTCGGGGTGGGCTTCGTGCGGGCACTCCCACGTCGTCTGGAGGTGGGCGTCGGTCTGGACCGACGGGTCGAACGTGTACCGGCACGATGAGGAGGACATCAACGCCGGCGTGGACTCATTTCTCGACATGGCTGGGGAGGGGTGGACGGGTGTGCCGGGGACAGCGGGTGTGGCGGATACGGTTGCGGGTGCGGACCCGGCGGGTGCGTTCGGTCGTCGGGGCGACGTTCGAACGCGCGGACAGTCGTATGTGCAACATTGTCTGGTGTTTTGATATATATCTTCGGACCGTCGTCGGCGTCAGTCGAATATCTCGCGGCGCTCGGACGCCGAGAGTTCGGCGTGAATCGCGTTGGGCGAGCAGTGTTCGCACTCGCGGGCGGGATTGGTGCTCTGTTCAAAGGTCCAAAGCGGCCAGCCGAAGAGGAAGAAGGCCTCCATCTGGTGGCGCTCGATGATGGCCTCGGCGGGCTTGCCGCAGTTCGGACACCACTCGTCGCCGTTGGCCGGCTCTTGGAACGTCACCTTCCGGCGGCCGAACCCGGCGTTCGAGTAGGCCTCGCTTCTGGACATCTCGACGAGGTCCTCCGCTGGATATGGGTCAGCGTCGACCGCGTTGTCGAAGCCGGTGTCGGTCTCGACGCTCGACGCGAGGTACGGCCCGACGTTGACGGTGTTGTCGTAGCCGACGAAGTGAATCGAGACCGCCGCACCCCGGCCTTCGACTCGTACCTCGTGACCGTGACCGACGAGGTAGAGTTCCACGTCGGAGTTGACCTTCGTGAGGTCGATGTCGTGGGCCATGCCGACCGCGTAGACGCCGGTGTCGGGGTCGGTCGCGCTCCCCGACTGCTTCCAGCCGAAGGTGGACACGTCGTAGTCGTCGGGGGCGGCGACGGGCGTCGCCTCGCCCGCGTAGACGTTCTCCGCGCCGGGTGCCGAGACCGCGCCGTCGGCGGCATCGGCCGCGATGAACACGTCTTCGGCGTCGCCGAGGAGCACGTCGCCGTCGACCGACTGGACGTAGCCGTCTTCGAGGCTGCCGCGAATCTCGGTCTCGACGGCCGCATCGCCAGCCGTCCCGTCACCGACGGCCGCGTCGTCGGTCACCGGCGCGTGGGTGAAGACGTACTCGGCATTCTGCACGGTGAGGTCGCCGGCGACGCTCGCGCCGCCGACAAACACGTCCGCGGGGTCGTGGAGTTCGACCGGAGGTCGTTCGGAGCCGTTGAGCGTCACGTCGCCGTCGTAGGTGGTGGCGTTTCGGGTCATCGTTGGGTCTGTCGTTCGGGTGTCATCGTTGGGTCTGTCGTTTGGGGGTCATCGTCGTCTCGGTGTACAGCGCGAGGTCGCACTCCGGGTAGGTGTGGTACGTCTCGTAGCCGCCGTCGCCGACGCGGATGGTGGTCCACGCGTCCGGGTCGAATCGGTAGGCGACGGTCGCGTCGTCCGGACCGGGGAAGGCGTCGAGCGGCCGACCCTCGACGACCGTTCGGGCGTCGAGTCGGTCGCTCTCGAAGCTGAACTCGCGCTCCGCCCCGACGGAAAGCGGCGTCTCGTGCGTCCGTTCGTGCGGCAGCGGCTTGCACGAACACAGCTCGTGGAAGTTGAGCGCCGGCAGGCCAATGTAGTGGGACTCGCCGATGACGGTGAGAACCGCCGGCTCGCCCGCGAGCGTCGCCGGGGCGACCGTCTTCACATCGACGGTCGTCAGGTCCGGCACGTCGGCGCTGTAGCCGAAGTACAGTTCCGTTGGTGTCTCGACCGGCGGAGACGGGTCGGAGCCGGCGGGCGGTTCGGTGGTGGAAGGTGGTTGGGAGGGCATGGGAGATCAGGTGTCGACGAGGATGTCGTAGTTCGGGTGGAAGATGGAGTTCTGGCGGACGCCGCGGTAGTGCGGGACCGTGTGCCACTCGGCAGAGTCGTAGTGCTCCTCGCGGGCGCGGACGTACCGCGTCGCGCCGTCGCCGGTGAGCCGGGGGCGGTCGCCGGGCGCGAGCACGTAGAACTGCTCGACGCGCTCGGTCTCGCCGTCGTCGTCGAGGTCCTCGCGAACCCAGTACGAAAGCTCTTGGGTGAAGCCCGCTGCCCCGACGGTGTTGACGAACGCCTTGTGGTGTTCGGGGTAGGCGTCGGGCGAGTAGCCCCACGTCACCGCGACGCCGTCCTCGGAGAGGTGGGTCCGGACGGAGCGGTAGAACTCGGTCGAGTAGAGCGTGAGCAGGTCGTCGTCGGTCGCGCCGGGGACGTCGAGCAACACGAGGTCGTACGTCTCGTTCGTCTCCTGAAGGTAGCGGTAGCCATCGGCGACCGTCGTGTTCAGCCGGTCGTACTCGTAGGCGTCGTCGTGCCAGCGGCGGAAGAACGGGTCCGTCTTCGCGTCGCGCATGAACTCGCCATCGAGGTCGACGTGGTCGACGGTGACGCCATACTCCCGCAGGTGGTTGATGGCGATCCAGTCGCCGCCGCCGACGACGAGCACCTTGGTCTCGGGACCGGGTTCGACCAGCGACATCGGCACGTCGACCAGCCCCTCATGGTAGCTGTCGGCCCAACTCTCGCAGAGTTGGACGGCCGCGCCGAGGCGGAGACACTGCTCTGTCCGCCCGTCGAAGTGCGGATTCGGGCCGGTACCGGTCCACGTGCGATTGTACCGGATGACGTGCTGGTAAGCGGTCGTTTCCTGCGAGGTGACCGTCGCGCGCATCGCGCCCGGCGGGTACTCGTTTTCGATCTGCTGTTCGAGGTAGAGTTGCGACAGACGCTCGTCCGCGACATCGTGCTTGGCGACGACGCCCGCGTAGGTCGCCGTCAAAAGGAGGCAGACCACGAGAAGCGTCTTCGAGACCCGAGCGGCCGAGAGCGATCGGTCGGTTCGGGTGCTGTCGGTCGCGTTCCCGCCGGGTGCGGCGCTGGCGGACGAGGTGGGTCTTGCGGACGAGGTGACGCCGCTGAAGGGCCACCACGACCACTCGCCGAAATGAGCGACGAAGACGAGCGCGGCGACTCCATTGAGGAGCGCCAACACGAATATCGTCGGGATGAGGCCGATACCCGGGTAGAGGACGCGGGCGTAGACGACGGCACC
The DNA here is from genome assembly GCF_024136985.1 of Haloferax sp. AB510. Taxonomy (NCBI): domain Archaea; kingdom Methanobacteriati; phylum Methanobacteriota; class Halobacteria; order Halobacteriales; family Haloferacaceae; genus Haloferax; species Haloferax sp. AB510. The sequence continues at coordinate 1,091 of NZ_JAMYJY010000058.1, read as the reverse complement.
GGCGAGGCCGCCGACGTAGTCCATCGCGAGGATGACAGACAGCCCGCTTCGGCGACCCTCGGTCCGCTCGACGGTCCAGAGGGTACCGACGGCGGCCACGACGAAATCGTGGATTCGCGTGCCGGCGGTTCGGAGCCACGAGGGCGTCGCCGATTCGTCGTCGTCGAGTTCGTCGAACATGCGGGTCAAAAGCGGGAGTTCGAACCCGGAGAGGAACCCGACGACGACGACGGGGAGGCGGGCGACGGTCCAGATGACCTCCGCGGGCACCGCCTGCGGGATGCGGACGCTGTTGAGGCCGACGATGAGCAGGAAGCCCGCGGGCGCGGCGGCCGCGAGAAGCACCTCGGTGCGGAAGAAGTTCCCGCCGAGGTTCGCGCCGTCGAGGTCGTCTGAGAGCGCCGCGCCGATGCCGAGGCTGAAGAAGTACAGCCCGACCGTGATGACGTACTGGGTGACCGTCCCGCCGTACATCACCGTCAGCAGTTCGGAGTAGACGAACTCGTAGGCGAAGCTACAGAACGACACCACGAAGGTGAGCGTCAGGAGCGTCGCCGTGTCGGTTCGTGTGTCAGACATCGATGGAGGGCGAGTCGGTCGCGGCGTGTGCGACAACGACGCCGCGGTCGCCGTCGTGGTTCGTCCCGCTCAGATGCGCGGGGAGACTTTCCACTCTTCCTCGATGGAGTACCCCGCGTCACCGATGCCGTCGGTGACTTCGAGGTCGTAACACTCCCAGCGGAAGTCGTGGTTCACGTCGTCGCCGACGATGTGCGCGCCGACGCGGTACCAGCCGTCTCGACCGAGTTGGCTCCCGTCCGACATGTCGTACTCGGCGGTGCCGCTCGGGTCCTGTATCTCGCGGTCCCACGGGACCGGGCCGGCCTCGGGCGCGTCGTCTCGCATCGCCGCGGTCGACCCGAGGTAGGCGATGCCGAGCGCGGCGACGCCGACGGGGAACCGGTTCACCTTGCCGGCGTTGTCCTCGTACCAATCGTCGGCGTAGTCGCCGCCGTGGTACCACGCGTGGCCGTGGACCGTCCGCGGGGCGGAGGCGTAGCCACCCGTGCCGCGCCGGTCGCACGCGGCCG
>NZ_JAMYJY010000057.1:0-23966 GCF_024136985.1 Haloferax sp. AB510 | reverse complement strand
CTCGTCGTCAGCGCGCTCGCGCTCGTCCGCCCGCTTCTCGCGTGGCCGACGAGCTCCTCGCGCTCGTCGTCGGCTACGGCCTTGGCCCGGTCGGCGTGCCGTTCGCGCTGGCGCTCATCGTCCTCACGAGCGTCCCGCCGTTCCTCTTCGCGCGGCGCTACCGCGGGACGACCAGACTGGCCGAGGTCGGCGAGCGAACCGTCGAGCAGACCGGCTCCGTCAGGGGCGTCGCCGCGAGTCGCCTGCTGCCGATTCCCTCCGACGTGGTGTCGGTGGCGGCGGGCGTCGCCAACGTCCGACTCGGCGCGTTCGCGCTCGGAACCGCCGTCGGCGAACTCCCGTGGGCCGTCGCGGGCGTCATCGCCGGCGCGTCGGTCGAGACGCTCACGACCGAGTCGCTCGCCGCGGCCGTCCGCCCGGAGTTCGTCGTCCTCGCCGCCGTCGCGGGCGTGTCGATGCTCGTGCCGACCGCGTACCGCCGCTACCGGGGCGAGTCTGGGACGTAGGAAAACAGAGACGGAAAAGGAACGCGAGGGCCGGTGCGCGAGCGTCGACGGCTTATTCTAACAGCGACTCGCCGGTCATCGCGGACGGCTGGTCGACGCCGACGAGTTCGAGGATGGTCGGCGCGATGTCGCACAGCGACCCGCCCTCGCGGACGGTCCGGCCGCCCGAAAGCGGATGCTCGGGGTCGACCTCGGCGGCGTCTTCGGCGACTTCGCCCTCGGCGTCGTTCTCCGCGGCCGCCTCGTCGTCGCGGTCGGCCGCGAGGTAGACGAACGGGACGGGGTTGAACGTGTGCGCCGTGTGCGGGTCGTCTTCGGTACCCATGTCGTCGGCGTTGCCGTGGTCTGCGGTGATACAGACGTGACCGCCGTGGGCGCGGACGCTCTCGACGAGCCGCCCGAGCTGTTCGTCGACGGCCTCGACCGCCTCGATGGCGGCCTCGTAGTCGCCGGTGTGGCCGACCATGTCGGGGTTGGCGTAGTTGAGCACCATCACGTTCGGGTCGTCGGACTCGATGATACCGATGGCTGTGTCGGTGAGTTCCACCGCAGACATCTCGGGCTGGAGGTCGTAGGTCGGCACGTCGGGGCTCTCGACGATGTTCCGAATCTCGCCGTCGAACTCGACCTCGCGGCCGCCGTTGAGGAAGTAGGTGACGTGGGGGTACTTCTCGGACTCGGCCATGCGCAGTTGCGTCATGTCCGCCTCAGCGAGTACCTCGCCGAGCGTGTCTTCGGGCTGTTCCGGCGGGTAGGCGACCGAGACGTCGAACGTCTTGTCGTACTGCGTCATCGTCGTCATGAGAATCTCCGGCGGCGTCGTCTCGAACTCCCAGACGGGCTCGATGTCGCAGAGCATCCGAACGAGCTGTCGCGCGCGGTCCGCGCGGAAGTTGAAGAAGACGACCGAGTCGCCGTCTTCGAGGGCGGGCGCGTCGCCGACGACGGTGGGCTCGACGAACTCATCGGTGTCGCCGCGGTCGTACGACTCGGTGACGGCGTCGACGGCGGTGTCGGCGGTCCACTCCGCCTCGCGCTCGACGATGGCGTCGTAGGCGCGCTTGGTGCGCTCCCAGTTTTGGTCGCGGTCCATCGCGTAGTAGCGCCCGGAGACGGTGGCGACGCCGCCGGTTCCCTGCTCCTCGGCGACGGCTTCGAGGTCCGAGAGATATTCCTCGCCGCCGGTGGGACTGGTGTCGCGGCCGTCGGTAAAGGCGTGGGTGACGGCCTCGACGCCGCGGTCGGCGGCGAGTCCGATGAGCGCGTGGAGATGCTGTTGGTCGGAGTGGACGCCGCCGTCGGAGACGAGGCCCATGAGGTGCACGCGGCCGTCGTGTTCGTCGGCGTGGTCGTAGGCGGCCGTGATGGCCTCGTTCTCGAAGAACGAGCCGTCGTCGATGCTGTCGCCGATGCGGGTGTACGCCTGCTTGACGACGCGGCCGGCCCCGATGTTGAGGTGGCCGACCTCGCTGTTGCCCATCTGGCCGTCCGGGAGGCCGACGCGCCGGCCGTCGACGATGAGCGTTCCGAACGCGCCCGCGTCGCGGTAGCGGTCGAAGTTCGGCGTGTCCGCCGCCTTGATAGCGTCGCGGCGGTCGTGGTCACCGAGGCCCCACCCGTCGAGGATGATGAGTGCTGCGTCCATGCGTCGCCGTTCGGCGCGCCGGGCTAACTGTCCTTTGCTCCCGACATGGGTTGACAACGTGTCGCGTACGGAAATGAGAGAGCGGCGTTTGCGCCCCGACGGTCTTTTCTTTCGGCGCGCCGTCCGACTCGGCGATGGGTCTGCGCGACTTCGACCTCGACGCGGCGGTCGACGACTGGACGGAGTACTACCTCGGAAACGGCCCGAGTCTCGTCGTCTTCCTCGTCCTCAACGCCGCCGCGTTCCTCGTCGGTGTGAGCTTCTACGTCCACTCCGACCCCGCGCTTTCTGACCTGCCGACGTTTCTCTACCCGCTTTTCGGTGACTCGCCGACCGCCCTCGCGCTGATGACGCTATCGGCCGCGACGCTCCTTCCGAACCTCGGTCGCCGCGTCGCCGACGCCCCGGTCAACCGGCCGCTCGCGTACCTCCACACGCTCGCGTTCGTCTGGCTCGTCAAGTACGGCGTCTGGACGGTCGTCGCGCTCAACCTCCGGCCCGACCTCTACATCGGCTTCTCGGGGGCCGCGCTCTGGGACTACTGGGGCATCATGCTCACTCACGCGGGCTTTCTCGCGCTCGCCCTCGTCGTGCCGCGGTACGGCGCGACCACGAAGGGCGCGCTCGGGTTCGCCCTCACGCTCGCGCTCGTCAACGACGTGTTCGACTACGGTTTCGGCTACTACCCGCCGCTGAAGTACGAGGCGGGGACGCTCCTCGCGGGCATCACGGTTGCCCTCTCGTTCCTCGCAGTGTTCCTCGCGTCGCGGGCGTTCGACCGCCTCTCAGAGACGCCGGAGCCGGCCACCTGAGCGCCCCGGTACCGCCCCGACAGCGCCCCGTGAGTCACAATCGCTAATCGCACGACAGCGCGGAGTATCACATGAGTCAGGCTTTTCCCCGCCCGCAGTCTATGACCTCGTAATGGACTCCGCGGTACTGCTTGACCTACTCGGGAACGAAAACCGCCGGCGCATCCTGCGGTTGCTCTCGCACAAACCGTGCTACGTCACCGAGATCAGCGAGTACCTCGGCGTCAGCCCCAAGGCCGTCATCGACCACCTCCGAAAGCTGGAGGACGCGGGGCTCATCGAGTCCCGCACCGACGACCAACGGCGCAAGTACTTCCACATCTCGCGGAACCTCAGGTTGGAGGTGAACGTCTCGCCGTACGGGTTCGGCGCGAAGAGCGCCTATCCGCCGAGTCCGAGCCTCGATATGGCCGGGCGCTGCCCGCACGTGACGCTCGAAGTCGAGAACGCCGGCACCGACGATGTCTCCGAGTTGGCGCGCGAACTCGGGAAACTGGAGGAACTCGACAACGAACTCTCTTTGGCCCAGCGATGGGTGCAGGGCCGCATCACCGACGTGCTCGACCGCCTCAACGACCGCCTCGGCGTCGACGCCGACAGCCGGTTCTACGCGGAGATTCTCGCCGCGCTCGCAAACGGGTCGAACACCGTCCGCGGCATCGCGAAGGACCTCAACGCGGACCCCGCGGTCGTCGACAGCGCGCTGCACCACCTCGCCGACGGTGGCCTCGTCGCCCACAATGGCGACCGCTGGCGAATCGACTGACGGCTACAGTTCCTCTGTCAGGCCCGCTCGGAGGTCGCGGCCGAAGTAGTGACCGACGAGCCCCGCGAGCCCGCCGCTCGCCGCGCCGACGCCCGCGATGGCGACGCCGTAGTCCGCGAGCAGTTGGACCGCGAAGGGCGCGAACACGGCGAACAGCGTCGAGAGGACGAACGCGAGACCGGCGGCGATTGCGCCGGCGAGCACGACCTCCGTGTAGCGTCGCTTCGACCCGACGAGGCCGAGAACGAAGCCAGCGGCGGCGATGCCGACGAACCGCCCGATGAAGCCGACGATGGGAATCGCGCCGCCGACGAGCAGTCCGCCGATGGAGAGCAGGAGCGCCGCGAGGAACACGCGCGGGGAGAACAGCCCGCTGAGGCGACCGCCGCCGGACGAGGCGGAACGCTCCGCCTGCGTCGCCTCGTCGCTCTCGCGGTTCACTCCGGAGAGCAGGTCGTCGACGGACTGCTCAGACTCCCGTTGGTCCGACCGTTGCATGTGTAGAGGGTCGCGGGCGAGCCTGATGGCTCTTGTGCCGGTGCGACAGGTTCCAGTCGAAAAGAAGGCGCGACGCGGTCGTTACGAACCCCGACCCAAGATGAGGTACAGGAGGATGCCGAGGAGCGGGGCGAGGAAGACGACGACGGCCCAGAGGAACGCCGGGTGACTGCTGTTTCGCTTCGCGTCGCTGTACGTCCACGCCGCCATCCCGATGGTGACGAGAAACACCAGGACGAACACGCCGGCCGCACCGCCCGACTGGAGGAGTATCGTGGGGAGCATACGCTGGCCGACGGACGGTCGGATAAAATGTCTTGTGTCCGTTATGTCTGCAGAGCTAACATCATCTGCGTCGGGCCCGTGACTTGGGTCTGAATCTGTGATACTCGTGCCCAGCAGTCGCACCGAACGGTGAGCGTAGCGAGCCGTTCGGCGTTTTTGGTCCAGATTTTTGCCGTGAGCGGGTCGCCGGAGGCGACCCCGAACGGTAAAAAGGTGGGTTTGAAGTCTGCCCCCACGGTATCCCGCGATATGAACGCAGGGGACCGCGTTCGCGTCACCCGCGCGGACGTCACGAACGAAGGCGTGCTCATGCCGTCTTCCACCGAGGACCACCTCGTCGTCAAACTCGACGGCGGGTACAACGTCGGCATCGCCCGCGAGGGAGCCGACGTGGACGTGCTCGAAACCGACGTGTACGACATCGAAGACGCACAGTCAGAGGGCGACGGCACCTCCGAAATCGAGTTCGACGACGACCTCCCGACCATCTCGCTCATCTCGACCGGCGGGACCATCGCCTCGACGGTCGACTACCGAACGGGCGCGGTGACCGCGCAGTTCGACGCCGAGGACGTGCTCCGGGCCGTCCCCGACCTCGCGGGCCGAGCGAACTACCGCGGCCGCGTCGTCGCCAACATCCTCTCGGAGAACATGACGACCGACGTGTGGGTCGACCTCGCCGAGGCCATCGCCGAGGAAATCGAGGCCGGTGCCGACGGCGTCGTCGTCATGCACGGCACCGACACGATGCAGTTCTCCGCGTCGGCGATGTCGTTCATGCTCGACACGCCCGTTCCCATCGTCTTCACGGGCAGTCAGCGCTCGGCCGACCGCCCCTCCTCGGACAACGTCATGAACGCCGTCTGCGCCGTCGAGGCCGCCAAGGCCGACGCCGCCGAGGTCATGGTCTGCATGCACGCCTCGGAGTCTGACGACGTCTGCGCGCTCCACGAGGGGACGCGCGTCCGCAAGAACCACACCTCCCGGCGCGACGCCTTCGAGACCGTCGGCGCGAAGCCGCTCGGCGAGGTCGACTACGAGGCCGAGGAGGTCACGTTCCACCGCGACTACGCCCCCCGCGGCGAGGCCGACCTCGCGCTCCACGCCGACATCGAGTCCGAGGTGGAACTCGTGAAGTTCACGCCCGGGATGGACCCCGCGGCGCTCGACTACCTCGACGGGAAGGCCGGCGTCGTCATCGAGGGGACGGGCCTCGGCCACGTCCACACCGACCTCATCCCGCGGTTCGAGGAACTCGTGGAAGACGGAACGGTCGTCGCCATGACCTCGCAGTGTCTCGACGGCCGCGTCTGCGACCGCGTCTACGACACCGGCCGCGATCTGCTCGACGCCGGCGTCGTCGAGGCGGGCGACACGCTCCCCGGCACGGCGAAGGTGAAGCTCATGTGGTCGCTCGCCAACCTCTCGGACCCGACCGACGCGATGGGCCGGAGCCTCGAAGGCGAACTGACCCAGCGCTCCGTCCCGTGGGAGTGAACTGATGGAGATTCGACCCGCGCGACCCGATGACTACGACGCGGTCGCCGCGTTCACCCGCGACACGTGGGCCGACCGCGGCGGGTCGGACTACATCCCCGACATCTACCACGATTGGATTTCCCCCGGCGAGTTAGCGCAGGCGACGCTCCTCGTGGACATGGGCGAGGAGACGCCCTCCGGCGACGTGGCCGCCATCGCGCAGGTCGTCATGCTCTCGGAGTACGAGGGCTGGGCGCAGGGAATGCGCGTCGCGCCCGACTACCGCGAGCAGGGTCTTGCGACCCAGCTGTCGCACGCGCTTCTCGACTGGGCACGCGAGCAGGGGGCGCGCCGCGTCCGCAACATGATTCACTCGTGGAACGTCCCGAGCCTCGCCAACGCCCGTACCGTCGGGTTCGACCCCGGCATCGAGTTCCGCTGGGCGACGCCCGAACCGGACGCGACCGCCGAACCGGACGCGGTGGTCAGCGACGACGCCGACGCCGCGTGGTCCTACTGGACCGGGAGCGAGGCGCGAACCGCGCTGTCGGGGCTCGCGCTCGACCCCGTCGAGTCGTGGGCGCTCTCCGAACTCACCCGCCCCCGACTCCACGACGCCGCGGCGGACGGTCGCCTGTTCGTCGTCGGCGACGACCGCACAACAGGCTTCACCTATCGGAACCGGACCTACTCGCGCGAACGCGACGACGAGGGTGAGGTGACGTGGGCCGAGTACGCGGTCGCCGCGTGGGACGACGCGTCGGCCTGCGAGTCGCTTTTGGACGCGGTTCGACGTGACGCCGCCTCGGTCGGCGCGGACCGGACGCGCGTCCTGTTCCCCGAGCGAATCGAGTGGATTTCCGATGCGTCGCTCGCCCGGAGCGACCTCGCGGAGGAGCCGACGTTCGTCATGGAAGCGGACCTCTCCTGACGGGCGCGCCGCGTTCGACCCACGGCCGACCGCCGGTCAGTTCCACTCGACGCCGCGGACCTCGAAGCGCGCGCCGCCGAGTTCCGAGTCGGTCACGTCGAACTGCCAGCCGTGCAGATCGGCGATTCGCCGCGCCGTCGAGAGATGTGGGGAGTCGTAATCGACGCCGAGCAACTGGTTCGGACTCGCGGTCGTCGCCGCGCGCTCTGCCGGCGACGGACCGGGACCGTCGTCGTCGACGTAGAACCCGTCGGCGGTCGTCCCCACGACGGTACTAACGGGCGGCCCGCGAGAGTCGGTCCGCTCGAAACAGTTCGTGAGCACCGCGACCAGAAACAGTCCGAACAGATGGGTGTCGGCCGAGAGCGTCCCGTCGCCGACGACCCGGAGCGAGGCGTCGTCACCGTCGTCGAGCGACGCGACCGCCCACGCCTCCGCGACGTGCGCACGGAAGTCCACCGGCGCGAGATCGAGCGTACTCGGTTGCTCGGCGGCGTCGATACCCCACTCGACGAGCGACTCGATTCGAGAGAGACTCTCGGAGAGCGCGACGGCGGCGTCGCCGTCGGCCGAGGCGAGTCGCTCGGCCGACTCGGCGGCCGACGCAAGGTGAGTCTTGAGCTCCGACGCGAGCGAGCCGACGAGCGCCGCGAGGTGTTCGTTCTTCTCGTTGACCTGCAGTTCCGCGAGCCGTCTGTCGGTGATGTCGTAGTGGACGACGAGCGCGAAGCCCCCATGTCTCGGCGTGTCTATCGGGACGACGCGGAGCGAGAACCACCGGTACACCGCGGGCGAGTGACACGGATACTCGGCGGTGAAACAGTCGCGGTCGCCGCGGAGCACCGCGCGGATGCCGTCGGCGACGACGCCGGCGATTTCGTCGGTCTCGCGGGCCGCGTCGCACACGTCGAGGTAGTTGACGCCCGTCGAATCGGGGTCGCCGACGTAGTCGTTCGCGTCGGCGAACGTCCGCCACGCCCGGTTCGTGTAGACGATGTCTCCGTGTCTGTCGAGGAGGGCAATCGTCGCCGGGAACTCCTCGAACCCGCGTTCGATGAGCGAGACGTCGTCCATCACGAAGCGTACGTCGGGAAACCGTTTGACAGTTTCTACCACAGTAGGTCCGAAATACGAGCCGCGTCGCTCGCTGGAAAACATATCAGAAAAATCAACGTTCGTCCGGTCGCGGCCGGGTGCAATCGGCCGCGGATTCGAGTTCGGTCGCGGTCGCGGTGGTCAGTCCGAGGCGACGGCTCGGGGCTTATGCTCGTTTCCCTCTGTACCCGCCATGGCGAGCACGTCGTCGAAGAACCCGAGCGAGTCGTGGGGACCGGGGTGGGCTTCGGGGTGGTACTGGCGCGTGATGACGCTCAGTTCCTCGCTGGCGAGGCCCTCGGCGGTGTCGTCGTTGACGTTGACCTGCGTCACGTCGAGTTGGTCGCCGGGGTCGGCGACGGTGTAGCCGTGGTTCTGGGTCGTCATGACGACCTTTCCGCTCTGGAGGTCGCGGACGGGCTGGTTGACGCCGCGGTGGCCGAAGGCCATCTTCTCGGTGGTGCCGCCGAGCGCGCTGGCGACGATCTGCTGGCCGAGGCAGATGCCCGCCAGCGGGACCTCGCCGGCGAACTCCTCGACGAGTTCGCGCGTCGCGGTGTAGTTCTCGGGGTCGCCGGGGCCGTTCGAGATGAACAGCACGTCGGGGTCGAGCGCGGTCACGTCCTCGGCGTCCGCGTCGTAGGGAAGCACGTGGACCGTCGCGCCGCGGTCGACGAGGGAGTCCACGATGGAGCCCTTCGCGCCGCAGTCGACGAGCGCGACGGTGGTGTCGCCGTCGCCCTCGAACGTCGTGAGTTCGGTCGTGGTGACCTGCGCGCCGATGTCGACGTGCTCGCTCATGCCCTTACACTGCGCGAGTTCTTCCTTCGCGTCCTCCGGAGTCACGTCCTCGCCGACGGCGATTCCGACCTTCATCGCGCCCTCCTCGCGGATGGACGTGACGAGGTCGCGCGTGTCGAGATGGTCGACCGCTGGGACGCCCTCGTCGGCGAGCCACTCGACGACCTCCTCGGTGAACTCGCGTGCGACGGCCGCCCGAGGGTGGACCCGGTCGGACTCGAATCGCTCGGCTCGGACGCCGTAGTTCCCGATGAGGGGGTACGAGAAGGTGAGCACTTGTTCTTCGTACGAAGGGTCGGTCAGACTCTCTTCGTATCCCGTATATGCGGTTGTGAACACCAGTTCACCGCGTGTGCGCCCCGGAACACGGCCACGCGCTTCGACCACGCGACCGTCTTCCAGCGCCAGATAGGCGTCCGACATTACGAGAAACGAACGGAACACGGGTGCATAAGTGTTACTTTCGAAGTCGAGTTACGAAATTCGTAATCGGTAAGTCGCTGGGGACGGCACGTGAGATATGGACGAGCTTGACCGACGCATCCTCGACATCCTTCGACGGGACGCTCGGACCCCAAACACGGAGATCGCGGCCGAAGTCGGGACCTCCGAGGGGACCGTCAGAAACCGCGTCGAGCGGTTGGTCGAGGAAGGCGTCATCGAGCGCTTTACGATTTCGACCCGCACGGGGAACCTGAAGGCGATGATAGAGGTGACCGTCGCGGTCGACGTGGACACCAACGACGTGTCCGAGTTGATGGCCGACTGGAAGGACGTCGACTTCGTCTGGCAGGTCTCCGGCGAGGAGGACATCGTCCTCGTCGTCGACGCCGCCGACACCCGCGCCGTCAACGACCTCATCACCCGCGCCCGCGAGCACGACGACGTGAAGAGCACGAAGACTCGCCTGATTCTCGACGAGCGCCTCGGCTAATCGCGCGCCGCCGCCGCGTGGTCCGCGGTTCGCATCGAAGCTTAGTTGACCCCCGACTCCGACGGAAGGCACATGAGCAACGCAGCGGCCGACGAGGCTACTGAACTCCACAAGAACGCAGCGCAGGACGTCATCGCCGTCGACTCCGACGACAACGCCGAGGGGACGGTCAACCGACTCGACGCCCACACGGGCGACGGTATCCGCCACCGCGCCTTCACCTGCCTCGTGTTCAACGAGGAGGGACAGATACTCCTCGCCCAGCGCGCGCCCAACAAGCGCCTGTGGGACACCTCCTGGGACGGCACCGTCGCGTCTCACCCCGTCGAGGGACAGACCCAAGAGGAAGCCACCGAAGAGCGCCTCGAAGAGGAACTCGGCATCTCGCCCGATCAGTACTCCGACCTCCGGGTCACGGACAAGTTCGAGTACAAGCGCTACTACGAGAACGCCGGCCTCGAATGGGAGGTCTGTGCCGTCCTGAAGGTCACGCTCGAAGACACCACGCTCGACCCCGACGAAGAGGAAATCGCGGGCATGCTCTGGGTTGACTACGAGCACCTCCACGACCACCCCGAGTGGTACCGTCAACTGCGTCTCTGCCCGTGGTTCGAAATCGCCATGCGCCGTGACTTCGAGTAGGCTCTCGATCGAACGAGACGCGCAGGATTCGGTTCTCTCGCACGCCCGCAAGGGTGCCGCCAGCGACCCGCCCGCGGAGGTCTGCGGCGTCCTCGCCGGTGACAGCGACGCGCGCACCGTCACCGCCGCTCACCCCGTTTCGAACGTCGCCGACGAGCCGCGGGTCGCTTACGAACTCGACCCCGAAGAGACCGTTTCGATTATCGAAGCCGTCGAGTCCGCGGGCGACGACGCGGTCGGCTTCTACCACTCGCACCCCGAGTCCGCCCCCGTCCCGAGCGCGACCGACCGGGAACAGGCGTCGTGGCCGGGCTACGTCTATCTCATCTGCTCGCCCGACGGCCGGATGACGGCCCACGAGTGGACCGGAAACGAGTTCAGCGAACTCGCTATCGCGGTCGAGTAACTCGTCGGCCTCCCGATCCTTCGCCGGTGCGCCGCGACCGCCGGCACGCTTCGGTGAGAATATCCTTACTCAGTTCACAGACGCAGCCATGGAACCCGACCGCTACGACGACCTCGACGGACAGGTCGCGCTCGTCACCGGCGCGAACCGAGGCATCGGCCGCCAGATAGCCGAGAACCTCCGCGACCGCGGCGCGACGGTGTACGCGGGGTCGCGCAGCGTCACGAACGAGACGCCAGAGGGGACGGAGCGAGTCCTCCTCGACGTGACCCAAGAAGGCGACATCGAGGAGGTCGTCGACGGCATCTTCGCCGACCAGAACCGCCTCGACATCCTCGTCAACAACGCCGGCATCGCCGAGGATGGTGATGACATCGTCGCCGAACCGACCGAGCGAATCGACCGCACCCTCGGCGTCAACCTCCGCGGGCCGATGCTCCTGTGCAAGCACGCGGTTCCCCTCCTCCTCCAGTCCAACGGCGGCCGCGTCGTCAACGTCTCGTCGGGCATGGGCGCGCTCGGCGAGGAGCAGTCCGGCGGGTCGCCCGCGTATCGAATCTCGAAGACCGGCCTCAACGGCCTCACGGTCTACCTCGACGGCCAGTACGGCGACGACGGCCTCATCGCCAACTCGGTGTGTCCCGGCTGGGTCCGCACCGACATGGGTGGCGAGGAGGCCAACCGGCCGGTCGAGAAGGGCGCGGAGACGCCGACGTGGCTCGCGACGTTCAAGCCCGGCGCGCCCGCGGGGAAGTTCTGGCGTGACAAGGAAGTCATCGACTGGTAAGCGACCGACGCCCCGCCGCCGCGGCCCTCACGTCACGCCGCCGCTCTGCTTCTCGAACGCCTCGTATTCGTCTTCGTCCAGAATCTCGCGGTAGTGCTCGACCGCCCGGTACACGTCCTCGAAGCCGACGTACGCCGGCGCGGGCGCCATGCGAACGACGTTGGGTTGGCGGAAGTCCACGACGACGCCGCGCTCCTTGAGCGCGAGGCTGACGCGGTAGGCCTCTGGATGTTCGACCGCGACGTGGCCGCCGCGGGCCGCGGGGTCACGCGGCGTGCCGACCTCGCACTCGGGCAGTCGCTCGTCCACAAGGTCGATGAGGTAGTCCGTGAGCGCCAGCGACTTCTCGCGGAGGGCGGCCACGCCGCCCGCGTCCTCGACGATGTCGAGCGCGCCGTCGAGTGGGGCCGCGGACAGCACCGGGACCGTCCCCGACTGGAACGCGCCGGCCGACTGCGCCGGCTCGTAGGTCATCGCCATGTCGAACTGCGTCTCCTTGTCGTTGCCCCACCAGCCGGCGAGCGCGGGCGTGACGCCGAAGTGGCGCTCGTTGACGTAGAGGCCGGCGATGGAGCCGGGGCCGGCGTTGAGATACTTGTAGTGACACCAGACGGCGAAGTCCGCGCCGACCTCGGAGAGCCGGTGCGGGACCGCGCCGACCGAGTGCGCGAGGTCGAAGCCGGCCAGCGCGCCGGCGTCGTGCGCCGCCTCGGTGATGGTCTCGATGTCGAACAGTTGGCCGCTCCGGTAGAGGACCGAGGGGAGAAACACCATTCCCACGTCGTCGTCGATGGCGTCGAGTACGTCCTCGGTCTTGATGGTCCGCCCGTCGCGGCTCTCGACCACGCGGAGCGCCTCGTCGGGGTCGCGGCCGGCCGCTCGGAGTTGCGCGCGAATCGCGTAGTGGTCCGTCGGGAAGTCGAGGTCGTCGACGACGATGTTCTCGCCGCGAGCGGGGTCGTAGAACGTGCCGACGAGTGCGTGGATGTTGACGGTGGTGGAGTTGGCGACGACGACCTCGTCGGGGTTCGCGCCGACGAGCGGGGCGAGTCGCTCGCCCAGTCGCTCGCCGTAGGTGAACCACTCCGGGTCGGCGTCGGTCCATCCGCGGATGGCGAGGTCGCGCCACTCGTCGATGACGCGTTCGAGCGCCGCTTCGGCGTCGACGGAGAGCGGGCCGAGCGAGTTACCGTCCATGTACAGTTCGCCCTCGGGGACGTAGAACCGGTCGCGGAGGTCCGAAAGCGGGTCCGCCGCGTCCATCTCGCGGGCGGCGTCGACGGTGAAGTCGTCGGCAATGTCGGTAATGTCGGAGTCGTCGAAGTCAGTCATACGTCGACCCGAAGCGCTCGCGCGACAAGTAGGTACGCGGCCGCGCTGGAAAAAGAGGGCTGAGTCCGCTTATTCGGCGTCGGTCGCTGCCGCCTCGGCCTCGCGGGCGAGTCGGTCGTAGGCGGCCCACGAGGGGTCAACGTCGGGGTGCTCGATTCGTTCGCCGTCCACGACGACGCCCTCGCCCGCGACGACGGTGCCGGCGACGCCGACGGGGGTACCGCGGGCGTCGAGCGCGGCGACCACGTCGTCCGTGACCGAGGGGTCCGTGGCGACGACGAGCGACCCGGCGGTGGTCGAGCGCCACGGGTCGATGCCGAGGAAGTCGCAGGTCTCGCGGACGCCGGGGCGAATCGGGATGCTCGACTCGTCGATTTCGAGTTGGACGCCCGCGCTCTCGGCGATTTCGTTGAGTGCGCCGTGGACGCCGCACTCGGTGGCGTCGTGCATGGCGTGGACGCCGCGGCCGCCGGCGGCCGAGACGGTCATCGCGTCGCGGACGGCGTCGGTCTCGTCGAGCCGTGCCTGTGCGGCCGCAAGCACGTCGTCGTCGAGGTCGGCGAACGCGTCCGGAAAGAGCGTCGTCAGAAGGCCGGTCGCCTCGACGCCCGGCCCCTTCGTCACGAGCACGTCGTCGCCGGGTCTCGCGCCGTCCGGGCGGACCACGTCGTCGTGGTCGCCGACGGCGAGAGCGGTTGCGCCGCCGACCCACGGGTACGAACAGCCGGCGTAGCGGGCGGTGTGGCCCGTGACGATGCTGACGCCGAGGTCGTCGGCCTCGTCGTGCATCGCTTCCCAGAGTTCGGCGAACTGCGCGTCAGTCATCTCGGGTGGGAGCGTAAAGGAGACGGCGAGGTGCGAGGGGTCCAGCCCCGAGACGGCGATGTCCGAGAGGACGATGTCGATGGCGAACCGGCCCGCACGCTCGAAGCCGAGCGCGGGGAGCACGGAGACGGGGTCGGTCGCGATGGCGACGGCGGTGCCGTCGATGTCGAGGAGGCCGAAGTCGACGCCGTGGGTCGGGCCGAGCGCCACGTCGTCGCGGGCCGCGCCCAACCGCGGGTAGATGTACTCGTCGAAGAACTCGCGGTCGACCTTTCCGAGGTCGGTCATACGCGTCCTGCGAGGGCCGCGAGTAAGAACGTACTCATCCGGCGACGACGGGCGTCCCGGTGGGGTCGAGGCCCGGTCGTCGGCGCGGCCGCTCACCGGTCAAAAGGTGGGACGGTCCCCCGTCCCTGCTCATGAAGAGACGCGGAGACGGTTCGAAGGGGCATGGAAAGTCCCACCACCGGACTGCCCGCGTCGCTTCAACCTGAACGCCGGACGTACAAGAACCTCGCTAAGTTCCCTCGATGGACCTATATAGCTCCAGTGAGGTTGCGGAGAATACTGCCGCCACACCGGAATCGACCGACGGCGGTCAGACCGGTCGGTGGCCCGCCTCGTCGGGGGTGTTGTTCGGGGTCCGCCACGCGTCGTCGAGGTGTTCGACGAGCGCGCGGGCGACCGCCACCGGCTCCTCGTGGTGGACCCAGTGGGTCGCCTCGTCGAACGTCTTGAGGTGACCGTCCTCGCAGAACGCGAGGCTCTCGCGCGCCATCTTCGGTCGGAGGAACCGGTCGCGGCTCCCCCAGACGACGAGCGTCGGAGGTTCGACCGTCTCGGCGCGGGGCCGCGGGCGCTCGCGGGCGACCGCCCGGTACCAGTCGACCATCGAGCCGTAGGCTCCGGAGACAGACCACGCGGCGCGATAGCAGTCGAGGTCGGTCGCCGAGAACGTGCCGGGGAGCGCGGAGCCGGTCATCGTCCGTTCCAGGACGGCCCAGTCGCCGACGGGGGCGAGGAGTTCGGGGAGTTTCGGCAGCTGGAAGAACAGGACATACCAGCTTCGGAGCTGTTGGGCCGGGTCGCGTCTGAGGTGGCGGGAGAGCACCGCCGGGTGTGGGAGGTTCATCGCGGTGAGCGACCGCACCCGGTCGCGGTGGTGGAGCGCCGTCCACCACGCCACTGCGCCACCCCAGTCGTGACCGACGACGTGGGCCTTCTCGTGGCCGAGCGCGTCCGCGACGCCGACCACGTCACCGGCGAGTTCGTCGATACTGTACCACTCGACACCCGAGGGGCGGTCGCTCAGGTTGTAGCCGCGCTGGTCGAGCGCGACGACCCGGTAGCCCGCTTCGGTCAACGGGCGGAGGTAGTCCGTCCACGCGTACCAACACTCCGGAAAGCCGTGGAGGAGGACGACGAGTTCGCCGTCTTCCGGTCCGGCTTCGACCGCATGGAGCGTGACCTCACCCGCGTCGATGCGGCGGCTCGTCGCCTCGACGGACAGCTCCACGTCGTCGCGCGACAGCCCCGATTGCTTCGCCATACCCCTCGCTACGGCGGCGAAGGACAAATGTGCCGCGGCGGCGCGAGAGGCCGTCGACGGCGAGAAAACGGGTCGGTTCCGCGGCCGATTCGGCTACCCGAACAGGCGCTCTCTGATGCTCCGAGAGCGACTCCGTTCGGCTAAGAGGACCGAACACTCCACGTCGTCGACGACGTCCATGACGACGGTGCCGCTGACGAGCCGCGAGAGCAGGCCGCGCTCCGTCGCACCGACGACGAGCAGTGACGCGTCGGTCGCGTGCGACTCGATAGCCCTCTCGACGTCGCCGGTCTCGACGGTGAGCGTGGCGTCGCCGAGCCCGCGCTCGTCGGCCCACTCGCGGAGGAAGCGCTCACCCGCGTCCCTGTCGTCGGCGACGTGGAGGAGCTCTATCTCCGCATCGCAGAACTCGCGTAAGACCGAGGCGATGGACGCCGAAAGGTCGGAGTCCGGGCCGCCGGCGGTCGGGACGAGCACGTGCGAGGGGTCGAAGCCGCGGTCCTTCAGCACCAACACGTCGTAGGGGAGCGCGTGCGTTATCTCCTCGTACGCGCTCTCGGCGCGGCCGGGCGACCCGTGGCTGTCGGGGCCCCAGCCCATGACGACGAGGTCGGCGTTGTAGGTCTCCGCCGCGTCGAACACTTCCTCGAACGACCGGTGGGAGAGAACGGTGTGCGTCTCCATGTCCACGCCGAGTTCGTCGGCGTCGACGCGGGCCTGTTCGAGCAGGCGGTCGGCCTCGGCGAAGTCGTACTCCTCGCGGGCCGATTCGAGAGCGGTCTGGTCCGGCACCTTCACGATGTGGACGCCGACGAGCGTCCCGTCGTTGGCCTTGGTGACGGCCCCGGCCAGCGAGATGAGATCGCGCTCGCTTTCGGGGTTCGAAAGCGGGACCATGACGCGGTAGCCCCCGTCGGGCTGGACCGACGTGGCGGCCGAAACTGCGGCGTCCGGGAGCTGCTCCGACTGCTGGAGCAGGTACTTTCCGAGGATCCCCTGCTTCGTCGCCTTCGTGCGGGCGTAGGCGGCGTACCACAGCATGGCGAACACCACGAAGCCGGCCGCGAGGAGGACGATAGTGTCGGCGAAGAAGGCGATGAGGGCGAACGACGTAATCGCCCCGAGGATGGGAACAAGGGGGTACAGCGGAACCCGGTAGTCCGGCTGGTAATCCTCGGGGTCGGACACGCGCATCACGATGAGCGAGACGTTGAGCAGCCCGTAGATGATGAGGTGGAGAACGCTCCCGGCGTTCGCGAGGGTGTTGACGTCAGCCAGCAGGATAAACAGGAGGATAAACCCGCCGGTGATGGCGATAGAGCGGTACGGCGTGCCGAACCGGGGGTGAATCTCGTTGAGTTCCGAGGAGACGATTCGGTCGCGCCCCATGGCGAAGTTAATCCGCGAGGAAGCGAGAATCGAGGCGTTCGCGGACGAGGCGGTGGCGAGGAGGCCGCCGAACAGCATCGCGCCCGCACCGACCGGACCGATGAGGAGCCGGGCGACGTCGACGACGGCGGTCTCGTTCCCGGCGACGAGGCTGTTGTCCACGGCGGCCAGCACGGTCAGGAGGACGAGCGCGTACACCAGCGTCACGATGACGACGCTGCCGAGGACGGCCCGCGGGAGATTCTTTCCGGGGTCCTTGATCTCCTCCGCGACGGAGGTGATCTGGACGAATCCGAGGTACGAGACGAAGATGAGGCCGGTCACGGGCAGGAGCGGCGACACGCCCTTGTCCGGCGGGACGAACGGCCGGAGTTTCGCGAGGTCCGCGTTCAGGAGTCCGAAGACCGTGAACACGGCGAGGATGGCCAGCAAAATGAGGACGATGGCGTTCTGTAGCTTCCCCGTCTCCTTCGCGCCGACGTAGTTGATGAACACGAAGAGCAGACCGCCCGCGAGGGCGACGAGCTTCACGGCGGAAACCGTGATACCGCCGAGGACGAGGCTCGGAATGGGGAGGAACGTCACCACGTACTGACCGAAGCCGGTCATGTAGAACGCGGAGGCGAACGCGAGTCCCATCCAGTTGCCCCACCCGGCGACACTGCCGAACAGCGGTCCGAGGGCGTGGTTGATGTAGTAGTACGCACCGCCGGATTTCGGCATCGCGGTGCCCAGTTCGCTGGCGGACATGGCGGTCAAGAGCGCGATGACGCCGCCGAGGACGAACGCGGCGGCCGCGAGCGGCCCGGCCTGTTGGACCGCGGCCCCCGGAAGCACGAAGATGCCCGCGCCGATCATCGTCCCGATACCGATGGTCAACGCCGCGAGCGGGCCGAGGTCTTTCGCGAGTTCCTCGTCTGTCATGTTTCACCGTCTTCGTCGGCGCCGTCCGCCGGCAGCACGACCACGGGGCGGTCGCTGTGCCGAATCAACTCCTCGCGGACCGCGCCGGAAAAGAGGTCCCACCACGAGCGGCCGCCGCGCGGGGTGAAGACGATAGCCGTCGCGTCGGCCTCGCGAGCCGCCTCGAGAATGGCGTCGCCGACGTCGGTCGCGAACCGGAGATCGGTCTTGAGTTCGATGCCGGCGTCGTTCGCGGCGCGGCGAGCGATATCGAACAGCTCGTCTGCGACCTCCTCGCGCTGTTCGACGCCGGCTTTGTCCGGCGCGCCGCCCGCCTTCTCGATGACGTGGACGACGGAGGCCCGACCGTCGGCCGCTGCGATGCGCGGGAACGCGGTGGCACAGGTGAGTTCGGCGTCGTCCGCGTTCGCGAGCGGGAGCAGAGGGTGAGAGAACAGCGATTCGACGTGTTCAGTCATGTGTCGAACCTGTGGGTGTGGTGTAAGAGAGGCGATTCCACCCGGCGGAACGGGATTGTGCCGGGGCGAGCGAGCCCAATTCACAACGTGACCGTCGGGAATTCATGCGCGGAGGTTGTGCGGCAATAGATTTAGAAGTTCGCAAACCGGGGCACGGCGTCGAAACGAACCAAACGCGGAAAGAACCCGGCCGCTCAGACGGCGGTGACCCACGCCCGGTACGCCTCGTCGCGGCCGTAGACCGCCTGAAAGACTCGGTCGGCGAAGCCGGCGAGGCGGTTCGCGTCCGAGCGGGCGGTGATGCGGACGTTCGTTCCCTCGGCCTCCTCGGGGCTCTCCAACTGATCGATTCGGAACTCGGGGAACTCCGCGAGCAGCCCCTTGAGCCGGTCGAGTTCCTCGTCGGTCACGTCCATGTTGAACGTCTGGTCGGCGAACTGAATCCACGGGCCGGGGCCCTCGCCGTCAACGTCGGCGAGGCGCTCGGCCTCGATGGTGAGAAAGGCGCTGCCGCGGTCGCGGTGCGCCGCCACGGCGTCGGCGAAGAGCTTTCGGCGCTCGCGGGCGGTGTCGGCCTCGAATCGAGTCATGTGGGTTGCTACACCCGGGCGGTACAAAAGCGGCCCGCGTCGGCGCGGTGTGCCTCCGACGGCGACGACCGAGACGGCCGTCAGCGCGTCAGAACAGCACGAGAACCGCGGCGAGCGCGAGCGCGCTGATGGTGAGTAGCTGCAGTCCGAGGACGGCGAGCGGAGCCGCGCCCGTCTGTCGCATCGCGTCGAGCCGAACGTCGAGACCGAGCCCGACGAACGCGAGCGCGAACAGGGCGTCGCTGGCGGTGCCGACGGTCGCGAGCGTCGCGTCCGAAAGGAGGCCGAGGTTGGCGACGGCGGCGACGGCGACGAAGCCGACGAGGAACCGTGGAACGCCGTCGAAGACGGCGCGCAGGCCGGTCGCGGCCTCCTCGGCCCGACCGGCGTAGCGAACCGCGTAGGCGACGGCGACGAAGCCGAGCATGGAGTTTCGCGCGAGTTTGGTCACGGTTGCCCAGCGACCAGCGACCTCGGAGTGGGCGAAGCCGGCCGCGGTGACGGGACCGGTGCTGAACATGCTCAGGCCAGCCCAGATGCCGAACTGGCGGCCGGTCAGCGGGAGCAGGTCACCGGCGATGGGGAACGCGGCGAGCGTGAGCGCGTCGAACAGGAGGACCGCGGCGACGACGTGGGTGAGGGACTCGCCGTCGGCGTCGATGGTGCCGGCGATGGCGGTGGCCGCGGAGACGCCGCAGACGCTCGCGCCGGCCGCGAGAAGCGACCCGGTCTTGTCGGCGAGGCCGAACACCCGTCCGGCGACGGCCTCGACGAGGAGGACGCCCGCGGCGACGGTGACGACGACGAGCGCGACCAGCACGGGGCCGGAGGCGACGAGTTCGTCGATTGCGATGCGAGCGCCGAGCAGGACAATACCCGTCTCGAGGAGGAGCTTCTGCGTGTCGACGCCGGGTCGCGCCCAGTCGGGGACGCCGACCGTGTTGGCGACGACGGCCCCGAAGAGGACGCCGAGCAAGAGCGCGTTGACGCCGGGAACGAAGCCGGCGACGAGCGCCGCCGCCCCCGCGAGGACGACGAGGAGGGTGACGCCCGGGGCGAGTCGTGCGAGCCGGCCGACGCCGGCGTCCGAGTTCTCCCCGGCGCTCACGGCCCAAGCGCCACGAGGACAGTCACGACGACGAGTCCGAGGGCAGTCGCGCGCCAGCCGCGTTCGAGCGTACACCACAGACCGTACGCGCGCTCGACGGCGGTCGCGCCGAGCGCGTCGCGCATGAGGGACGAATCGCGCATTTACTGGTGCCACGAGAGCCGCGCCGTTGAACGTGTCGCTTCCGTCTGCGAAACCGGCAACAAATCCCTCGAATGCGGCGATGGGACGGTCGGACGAGCTGTAGAACGACGAACAAGGAGCAATATTGTCTCGTTCCTCTGACCGACGCCGTCGCAGAACTCAGTACGTATCTTCAACACTATATGCTCTCGCCGGATGGGGTCAGATATGGCAAAGCGCATCCTCTTGCTCGGAGCGCCGGGCGCAGGTAAGGGCACACAGTCGAAGCGACTCGCCGAGACCTACGGCGTCGAACACGTCACCACGGGCGACGCGCTGCGCGCGAACAAGGACATGGAGACCGAGTACGGGACGCCCCGTTCGTTCATGGAGAAGGGCGAACTCGTCCCCGACGCGGTCGTCAACGAAATCGTCGAGGCCGCGCTGGAAGACGCCGACGGCTACGTCCTCGACGGCTACCCGCGGAACCTCTCGCAGGCGGAGTACCTCACCGAAATCACCGACCTCGACGCGGTCATCTACCTGAAGGTCGCCGAGTCCGAACTCGTCGAACGCCTCACCGGCCGCCGCGTCTGCGACGACTGCGGCACGAACTTCCACGTGAAGTTCAACCAGCCCGAGGAGGAGGGCGTCTGCGACGACTGCGGCGGCGAACTCGTCCAGCGCGACGACGACACCGAAGAGACGGTCCGCGAGCGCCTGTCGGTGTTCAAGGAGAACACCGAGCCGGTCATCGAACACTACCGCGACGAGGGCGTCCTCGTCGAGGTCGACGGCGAACAGACCCCGGACGAGGTCTTCGAGGACGTTCAGGCCGTCATCGACGACGCGTAAGCGCGCACTCGGAACGACGTTTTTCACCGACTATACTCGGAGCGCCGGCGCTGTCGCCGGCGCGCTCGCTCTCGTCTCCAGAGTAAAACCTTGATAACAGCCGGTTGCTAAAGGGGCGGTAATGGCACGAATCGAATCTCGGGTGCGCGACCTCGTCGGCTCCGACGCCGACATGCGCGCCGCCGTCGAAACCGTCCTCGACCGGGCGGACGACGGAGAAGTCGAGTGGGCCGACGTTCGCGACGAGCTCACGAGCGGCCAGTGGGGCCGCCTCATCGAGAAAGGTATCCTCGTCGATGGTGACGAGGGGTTCCGGCTCGCCGACGCGGCGGAGACCCGCGCCGGCCTCGAAGACGACACGTCCGGCTCCGACGGCTCGTCGTCGTCCTCGTCGGTCGATACCGACACCGGCGACTCCTCGTGGTCGAAGTACGACAAGGGCGCGGCCGTCGTCACCGTCGGCCTGTTCCTCGGCTACTCGGTCGCCGAGGTTCGGAACGTCATCGGCGGCGTGATGGACGTGGCGCTCGGCCCGCTGGCCGACATGCTCCCGTTCTACGCCGTCGTGATGGTCCTCGCGCTCGCGACCGGCCTCTACTCCACGCTCCTGCAGGCGAACCTCATGGACATGGAGAAGATGGGCATGTATCAAGAGCGGATGAAGGACATCCAACAGCGACAGAAAGACGCCAAGGAGCGCGGCGACGACGCGGCGCTCGAGAAGATTCAAGAAGAGCAGATGGAGGCGATGGGCGACCAGATGGGCATGTTCAAAGAGCAGTTCCGCCCGATGGTCTGGATCATGTTCCTCACCATCCCGGTGTTCCTCTGGATGTATTGGGCCATCGGCGTCGGCGGGGGCTCCGACCCGCACATCGTCACCGAGAATATCGTGCTCCCGCTCGTCGGGTCCGTCGAGTGGAAGCAGGGAGTCATCGGTCCCATGCAGGCGTGGATTGTCTGGTACTTCCTCTGCTCGATGGGCTTCACCCAGATCATCCGCAAGAGCCTGAACATCGACATGTCGCCGTCGGCGTCGTAAGCCGACCCGAGCGACTCGAACCGACCCCGTTTCTCTCTCCGTTTCCGCGTCTCACCAGCTTCGGTTCTCTCGCACTCACCCCCGTGAGAAGCTTCCGCAGGGGTCGTCGGCAACGATAACACCTTTTAGCCGACCGCACACAGCATGGATATGTTACTGACCGTCTCCGGACCACCGGGCAGCGGGAAAAGCACGACCGCCGCCGCGCTCGCCGAGGCGTTCGACCTCGAACACATAAGCGGCGGGGACATCTTCCGCGAGCTCGCCGCCGAGCGCGACATGACCGCCGTCGAGTTCAACAAACTCGCCGAGGAGGACGACCAGATCGACCGCGACCTCGACCGCCGCCTCCGCGACATCGCCCTCGACCGCGACGACGTGCTCCTCGAATCCCGCCTCGCCGGCTGGCTCGCCGGCGACGCCGCCGACCTCCGTTTTTGGCTCGACGCCCCCGTCGACGTTCGCGCCGAGCGCATCGCCGACCGCGAGGACAAAGCGCCCGACATCGCCCGCGAGGAGACGACGACCCGCGAGGCGAGCGAGGCCAAGCGGTACGACGCGTACTACGACATCGACATCACGGACCTCTCTATCTACGATATCGCGCTCAACACTGCCCGCTGGGGCCCTGACGAGGTGACCGCCATCTGCATCGCTGCGGTCGACTCCTACGACCCCGAGGCCGACGAGGGCAAGTACCCCGTCGACGGCGTCCGTTACGACTTCTGACTATGCTCCGAGACCCGCCCGAACACCGGAGCGTCGACGACCTGCTTTCGTTCGGCGTCGTCAACCTCGACAAGCCGCCGGGGCCGTCGGCCCACCAAGTCACCGGCTGGGTCCGCGACATGGCCGACGTCGACCGTGCCGCCCACTCTGGAACGCTGGACCCGAAGGTGACCGGCTGTCTGCCGACTCTCCTCGGCGACGCGACCCGCATGGCGCAGGTGTTCCTCGAAGGCTCGAAAGAGTACGTCTCCGTGCTCGAACTCCACGGGCCCGCGCCGGCCGACATCGACTCGACCGTCGCCGAGTTCGAATCGAAGCTCTACCAGAAGCCCCCGCGGAAGTCCGCCGTCTCGCGCCGCCTCCGCGTCCGCGAGGTGTACGACCTCGACCTCCTCGAAGTGAAAGACAGACAGGCGCTCCTGCGCATCCGCTGCGAGTCGGGGACGTACATCCGAAAGCTGTGTCACGACCTCGGCCTCGCGCTCGGCACCGGCGGCCACATGGGCCACCTCCGCCGGACCGCGACCGACCCCTTCGACGACGCGGACCTCGTGACGCTCCACGACCTCACAGACGCCCTCGCGTTCGCCGAGGAGGGCGACGAGTCGTGGCTCCGCGACGTGGTCTCACCCGCCGAGCGGGCGCTATCGCACCTCCCATCAGTCACCATCGCCAACAGCGCGGCTCGCGAGGTCGCCAACGGCGCGCCCGTCTACGCGCCCGGGGTCTTCGACGTCGACGCCGACGCCGCCCGCGGCGACCTCGTCGCCTGCTTCACCGACGACGGCTCGGCCGTCTGTCTGGGCGAACTCGTCGGCGACGCCGACGCCGACTCGGGGACGGTCGTCTCGCTGGAAGCCGTGTTGGTCTGAGGCCGCTTCGCGCTACTTTCCCCGGCGTTTTTTCTCCGCGTCCGCGAGCGTCTCCGCCCGCTCGTTGACCGACGCGACCTCTCGTTTCGCGTCCGATTTGTCGAGGTCGTAGACGTAGCGCCACGACGCCAGTGGGTAACCGTGCGACTCCTCGGAGCGGTCCGCCGCCGGTTCGGACTCGGCACCGCGACGAATCGACCACCACCGGGCGCCCGCGACGCCCAACGCGAGGAGGACGAGGAGCATCGCGACGAACGGGAGGAGTCCGATCGGGACGCTCTGGAGGGACGTGAGCATACGTTGTCATTACTTCCGAGGTGGCAAAAGCGTACTCGTGGAGTGGAATCGGTTTCGTGGCACCGTTCGAACCGCACGACGACGGTGCGATACCGTGGCACGGCAGCCCTTCGCGTCGCCGCGACGAAACGAAGGGCTTAACCGCGAGACACGCATCGCTTTGAATGCACCCCGGGACCGTGGGGTAGTGGTATCCTCTGCCGATGGGGTCGGTAGGACCTGAGTTCGACTCTCAGCGGTCCCACTTCTTACTTTCATGGGTTAAAATTACCAGCAGTACAAGCTC
>NZ_JAMYJY010000056.1:0-24011 GCF_024136985.1 Haloferax sp. AB510 | reverse complement strand
CGACGACCGACGCCGTGGTCGCCGCGTGCGACCCACCGGCGACCCGGTGACGTTCTCGGGGAGCGCGACCGAGGTCGGCAACGCGGCCCGGGTCTGCGTCCGCGACGCGGTGCTCGCGAGCCTCGATTCGCGGTACGACGACGACCCGATTCCCCGGGGCGTCGGCAAGGCGAGTTACGGCGTCGTCGCCGACGACTGCGCGACCGTCTCTTCGATTTGAGAACCCCCGGGAAAGCGGCCCGTGGGGTGTGGAATCAACGATGGTAGCTAAATGGTTCCCGTAGAAGCCTTGATTATGGTCGGTGGCTAGCACGTTGATATGGACCCCGGTTCCGTTTCCGACGTCGACCACGTTACCCACGGCGGGACCGCCGACCACTCCCTCGTCGATTTCAGCACCGGGTCGAACCCGGAGCGGCCAGCGGGCATCGCCGGCGTCTACGAGTCGGCGCTCTCCACCTCGCGGCGATACTCGCTGGACGACTACTCTCGATTTCGCGTCGCAGCCGCGGAGTTCGTGGGCTGTCACCCCGAGGATGTCGTCCCCGCGGCGGGCGTCGTCGAAGCGATGCGGCTCGCCGTCGGGGTGACCGTTTCGCCGGGCGACAGCGTGGCGCTCCCGGCCCCCTGCTGTGGCGAGTACGTCCGCGAGATCCGGCTCCAAGGCGGCGAGCCGGTCCACGTTCCCCACGACCGCCTGCTCGAAACCGTCGACCCCGCCGAGCACGCGGCGGTGATTCTCAGCTACCCAGCGAACCCGGTCGGAACGGCCTACCCGCGAGACGAGCTTCGGGCGTTCATCGACGACTGCCGCCGGGCCGGCACGCCCGTCATCGTCGACGAGTCGTACCTCGGCTTTACGCGCCTCCCGAGCACGGCGGGTCTCGACGGCGTCATCGCGCTCCACTCGGTGACGAACGTCTTCGGCGTCCCCTCGCTCCGGGCGGGCTTCGCGGCCGCGACAGGCGACCTCGGCGACCGACTCTCGCGGGCGCGCTGTACGTGGGTGCTGTCGGCCCCAGCGGTGGAAGTCACGACGTTTTGTCTCAAACAGGACGCCTTCCTCGAAGCCACGCGGAACCGGGTCGAACGGGAGCGCCCGCGGGTGGTCGCGGGCTTGGATCAACTCGGATACGACCCGCACCCGGCCGACAGCACGCTCGTCTTGTTCCGCGCCGACGACGTCGACCGCGTCCTTCACGAGACCCGACGGCGCGGCTTCGCCGTCCGCGACGCCCGCGACTACCAGCGCCTCGACTCGCACGTCAGAATCAACGTCCGCCGCCCGGACGAAAACGACCGCCTGCTCGACGCGCTCGCCGAGGCGGCCTGAGTCGTCGCGGTCGCGTCTCGCTTTCTCCCCGCCGGGGCCGCGAAACTCGCTCACCATCGCGTCCCGAACCGACGCCGAGTCACCGATTCAGGTAGACGATGAACGCGATGGTGAGGAGGGTCGCGTACACCGCGAACGTCGAGCCATCGACTGAGAAAGCGAACGGTTGGATTACAATTCGGAACATCACTGGACGTTTCACACCATGATGCCCTCACTAATAATGCTTGTTACTGTTTAACACGGCATTCGTCGGCGCGCGTCCACACCCGTTCCGAACACTTATGCGAAATCACCGGACACGTGGGGGTATGGTCGAGGCGTTCGCCGTCGCCAGCGGGAAGGGCGGCACGGGGAAGACGACGAGTACGCTCGCGCTGGGGATGGCGCTCGCCGAGGACTACGACGTGACCGTCATCGACGCGGACACGGGCATGGCGAACCTGCTGTTCCACGCCGGGTTGGATGACGCCGACGTGACGCTCCACGACTTACTCGTCGACGAGCACGACGCCGCGGTGTCCGACGCGGTGTACGAGCGGTTCGGCATGTCGGTCGTCCCCTGTGGGACGAGTCTTGCGGCGTTCGAGGCCGCGGACCCCGGTCGCCTCCGCGACGTGGTTGCCGAACTCGCCGCCGACACGGACGTGCTCCTCCTCGATTCGCCCGCCGCGCTCGGCTCGAAGAGCGCGGTGCTTCCGGTCGTCCTCGCGGACCGCATCGTCGTCGTCCTGCAACCCACCGTGCCGTCGCTGTCCGACGGGCTGAAAGTCCAGGAGTACGCCCACTCGTACGGCACCGACACGGCGGGCGTGGTGTTCAACCGCGTGCAACCCGACGAGAACGTCGACCGAATCGCCGAGCAGGCCGGCCGCTACTTCGGAGGGCAGACGCTCGCTTCGGTTCCCGAGAGCGACG
This sequence comes from Haloferax sp. AB510, assembly GCF_024136985.1. Classification (NCBI taxonomy): domain Archaea; kingdom Methanobacteriati; phylum Methanobacteriota; class Halobacteria; order Halobacteriales; family Haloferacaceae; genus Haloferax; species Haloferax sp. AB510. The sequence goes on along the minus strand of NZ_JAMYJY010000056.1, from coordinate 21,760 downwards.
CGGTCCGGGCGGCCCGCCGCGAGGGGAAACCCCTCCTCGCGCACGCCCCCGACGACCCGGCCGCCGACGCCTTCCGCGAGGCGGCTGCCCGACTCGACGTGCGCGACGGCGACGGCCGCGACGTGGCGGAGCGGTTCAAAAGCGCCGTCGTCCCCGAGCGGATATGAGAATCCCGCGGGGCGAACTCCGCCGGTCGCGCGTCGTCGACGACGCCGCGGCGGTCCTTCGGGCGGTACTCGACGAGGAGCTGACCGGCTACGTCGTCTTCGAGCCGCAGGACGCGCTCCTCCTCGGCGAGACCACCCGCGGCGTCGTCACGTTCGAAGACGGAATTCCCGTCCTCGCCTACGACACGGAGCGCGAGGTCGGCGGCCGCGACGGGCTGGAGGGGTTCGCGGTCACCGGTCCAACTCGCGCCGCGGTCCACGCCGTCGACGACTCGCTTCTCAACCAGCCGAGCCCCGCCGTCGTCTCGGGCGTCGACCGCCTCGCGCGACTGCTGCATCCCGACGCCGGCCTCCCCGAGCCGTGGGAACCCGCGACTGCGACCGAATCCGACGAAGGGAAATAACCGGGCGACGCGCTTCCGACATGGACATCGCGGTCGGAAGCGGCAACCCGGTGAAGCGGCGCGCGGTCGAACGAACCTGTCCCGACGCCTCCGTGGCGGCGGTCGCCGTCGACTCCGGCGTCTCCGAACAGCCGACGGGGAACGACGAGACCATCGCGGGCGCGGTCACCCGCGCGGAGCGGGCGCTCGACGCGGGCGACTACGACTTCGGCGTCGGCATCGAGGGCGGCGTCGCGTCGTTCCCCGCCGGCGACGGCACCGACGAACGCGACACGTATCTGGTGATGTGGGCTGCCGTGACCGACGGCGAGCGCGTCGGTCGCGCGGCGGGGCCGAGCCTCCTCCTTCCCGCCCGCATCGCGGACCGCATCGATGCGGGCGAGGAACTCGGGCCGGTGATGGACGACGTGCTCGGCACCGACGACATCGCGAAAAACGAGGGCGCGGCCGGCGTGTTCACCGGCGGCCGGCTCACCCGAACCGACGCGCTCGAATCGGCCGTGACGGGCGCGTTCGCGCCCTTCCGGTGTGAGTTGTACTGAGTCGCGGATTCTGAAGGGTACTGACCCGCTCCGTCACTCTGACTCGGCGAGTTCGTGGTCGCGGTCGCGCACGTCCGCGCTCTCTTCGACCGCGGTCGTCAACGAGACGTTGAGCGATAGCATCGACGCGACGCCGCCGACGATGGTGACGGCGTTTTTGACGGCGTGGTCGAGGACCGCCGCGGCGAGCGCGGCGGCGGGGGTGATCGGCGCGAGGGCGGCCATGAACACGGTGAAGGCGATTTCGTAGAGGCCGACGCCGCCGGGCGAGAGCGGGAGCACTTTCGCGAGGTTCCCGACGCTCACGGCGAAAAACGAGACGCCGACGAGCACGACGGGGTCGATGTCGACGCCGAGCGCGAGCAGGACGACGACGGCCGTCACCACGTCGACGGTCCAGATGGCGAGGCTCGTCAGGCCGACGCGGCCGAAGGCGGCGCGGTTGCCGGCGACCGCCTGCAGGTCGGAGACGAACTGCTCGATGACGCCCGCGACGAGTTCGACGTAGGAGTCCGACGAGAACCGGCCGACGAACGTCCGGACGACGTTCCGGTCCGCGCGGGCCGACAGCGCGATGCCGAGGACGCCGAGGATGGCGACGACGCCGACGCCGGTGGCGACGTAGGCGACGGTGCGCACGTCGTCGGCGGACACGTCGACCGAGCCGCCGCTCACGCCGGTTGCCAGCACCGTGGCGATGTCGTCGAGGCCGCCGGTCGCCGCGAGGCCGACGAGGACGACACCCGCGAGCCCCGCGATGGTGAGCAGGTCGAAGACCCGCTCGACCGCGAGCGACGCGAAGCCCGAGGGGTACGGGATGTTCCGGCGCGCCTTCACGACGTAGGCGCGCACGGCGTCGCCCGCACGAGCGGGGAACACGAGGTTCCCGGTCTGACTGATGAATATCGCCCCCGTGAGGAAGCTCGCCTTCTCGCGGTAGCCGAGTTCGGAGAGGATGTCGTGGTAGCGAATCCCCCGGAGCGGCCACGAGACGACGTAGATTACCGCGGCGGCCGCGACGAGCGCGGGGTCGGCCTCGCCGAGGACCGTGATGACCTCCGAGGGATCGATGTAGAGCGTCATCAACGCGAGCGCGAAGACGGTCAAAAGCAGGCCGGCGACGATGGTCACCCGGCGGGTGATGCGCGGCCGGACCGTGAGTTGCCACCACGTCCGGAGAATCTGGCTTCCCATCCCGAGGATGTCGCGGACGAGGTCGACTTTCGTGTCGCCTTTCGGCTCCCAGTCGACGGGGAACTCGGCGACGCGGAAGCCGGCGCGCTGGGCGCGGACGAGCATCTCCGTGTCCCAAAACCAGTGGTTGTCCTCCACGTCGTCGCGGAGCGCCTCGAACGCCTCGCGGCTGAAGGCCTTGAAGCCGCACTGGTGGTCGCGGAGGTCCGAGCGGAGGAACAGGCGGACGAGGCCGTTGTAGGCCCGGCTCGGCACGCCGCGTTTCCGCGGGCGGTCGGCGACCCGGTCGGGCATCCAGCGCGACCCGGTCGCGGCGTCGTACTCGCCGGAGCGGACGCGCTCGACCAGCTCTTCGAGGTGGCGCATGTCCGTCGCGAGGTCCGTGTCGAAGTAGACGAGCGTGTCGCCGTCGGCGGCCTCGAAGGCGCGTTCGAGCGCGCCACCGCGACCGAGGCGGGCGTCGCTGTGGTAGTGTCGAATCCGGTCGTCCTCGGCGGCCAACCGGTCGGCTATCTCCGGCGTCTCGTCGTCGCAGCCGTCTTCGGCCACGATGACTTCGAAGGCGTCGGCGGGGAGGAACGATTCGAGCGTCTCGACGGTGACGCGGACCGTGTTCTCGATGGTCAGCGCCTCGTTGTAGGCGGGGAGGACGACGCTCACTTCGACGCCGGCCGCGGTCGCGGCGGCCGGGCGTCGTTCTGTCGGGCGACCCATTGTCGTCGTATGGCCGCTATCCGCGTATGAATTTTCTGTCTTGGAACAACTACGGTCCGTGAGACGGACAGTTCGGAACGTTCGGGTGTTTGGCGGCCGCCCCGTTGCGCTCCGGCGCGTCCCGGCGCGTCCCGACGTGTCCTGACGGCCTTGACGGCCCTGACGTGTCCTGACGGCCTTGACGGCCCTGACGTGTCCTGACGGCCTTGACGGCCCTGACGCGTCCTGACGGCCCTGACGCGTCCAGCCTGTTCCCTCGTTGGTGTGTCCGCGTCGCGTGGGTGTTAGGCGACTGTACCTGCGACGGCTCAGTGGGGCCGCCCCGACGGCCTGTTTTTGGTTAAAATCGCAAGACAGCGACGTGTTAAGCTCCTGTACCAAACCCCTGATAGGCGTCTCGTCTCTCTGTGTAGGTATGAGCACGACCGCCTCCGCGACCGCAGTCGAGGGCGAGGTCCTCGACGCCAACCGCAGCCTCTCGGAGAAACAGCGCCGCATCCTCGACTACCTCCGCTCCAACGCCGGGGCGAAGACGTACTTCAAGTCCCGCCTCATCGCCGACGACCTCGACCTCTCCGCGAAGGAGGTCGGCGCGAACATGCGCCCCATCCTCGACGGCGATTTCGACGTGAGCGTCGAGAAGTGGGGCTACTCCTCGGGAACCACGTGGAAGGTGACCGTCTGAGCCCCCGCTGACGCTTCACTCCGGCCCCGCCGCACGCCGTCTCCGGCGTGCACCCCGGCGCGTCCTCCCTCGCGCCACTCCACCCGGAACGCCGTCGTCTCCCACCCCACGTCGTTCCATCCCCACTTTTTCGGGTTTTCTCGCGTCCCAGCGCCGCCGCTACGAATCGGAATAAACATCGAACCGTCACACGGTACAGCGTCAGTCGCCCGTCTCGACCGCTACCTCGACTCGTCCGGTCCCGTCAGGGGTCGAACCGGATGAGTTCAGCCGCGTCATCGGCGAACGCCGCGGCGTCGGAGCCGAAGGAGTCGGCGTAGCGAATCAGGAGCGTGATGAGCGTCTCGGGGTTGCGGACCGCGTAGCCGTCCTCGCGCGAGAGGAGGCCCACGGCGTCGAGTTTCTTCGCGTAGGTGCTCACCGTCGCCCGGGAGACTCCCAGACGGTCGGCGAGTTCGCTCCCCGTCGCGTCGGGGTCGCGAAGCAGGTGGACGAGCATCCCGCGCGGCGTATCGCGACGGAGGTAGCCGAGCGCGACCTGCTCGAACTCGGAGAACCGACCCGCGGGGAAAAATCGCTTGTAGTCGCCGTCGCGGCGCACTTCGAGCGTGTCGTCGTCGACGAGGTTCCGGAGGTGGTACTGCGTCTCGCCGGTCCCTAACTGGAGGTCGTCGCGGACCTTCGAGAAGTGCGCGCCGGGCGTGGACGCGACGTAGCCGACGATGGCGTCCCGCGCGTCGCTCGACCCGGACGAGTCGTCCTCACCGTCGTCGCCGCCCCCGAGGCCCACGAGCGGCGTGGCGGCCCCGAGCGCGGCGAACCGACGGAGGGTCGCGCGCTTGTCTTCGTCTACCCGGCGGTTCGACATCTACTCCCACATACGAGACGGCGCGAAGAAAAGGGCTTCGGCATTTACACCCGTCGGAATCCGGGACGGTCCGCCGACGCGACTATTCGAGGTCCTTCTCGAAGGACATCTCGTCTTCCTCGTCGCCGTCACCGTCGGCGTCGGGTTGCCCGTTGCTCGCGGCTTCCGCGTCCGCGGAGCTGTCGGCTGCGGCCGCGCCCTCGGCGTTCTCGCTTTCGGCGACGACCTCGTCGGACGACTTGATGGGTTCTTCTTCCTCGTCGGCCTCGGCGATGACCTCGTCGGGCGACTTGATGTCGTTGACCTCTGCGCCCGCTTTGATGGCTTCGGCCTCCTGTTCGAGCTGTTCGACGTCCATCTCGGCGGCCTGGTCTATCTGGCCGAGAATCTCCTCGATGTCGTCGAGCCCGATGAGTTCGCGCGTCTCCTCGTCGAACTGCTTGCTGGAGAGGCCTTCCATGTCCTGTACGTCGGAGCCGGTGAGCTGTTTGCCGTAGCGGCCCACGAGCGAGGTGAGTTCCTGCGGGAGGACGAACGTCGTGGATTCGCCCTGTCCGATGCGTTCGAGCGTCTCCATCCCTTTGTCGATGATGGCGCGCTCGCCCATCGACTCGGCGGACTTCGCACGGAGGACGGTCGAGATTGCGTCACCCTGCGCTTCGAGAATCTGCGACTGCTTTTCACCCTGCGCGCGGATGATGTTCGACTGCTTTTCACCCTCCGCAGTCTCGACGGCGGAGCGACGCTCACCCTGCGCTTCGAGAATCATGGCGCGGCGGCGGCGCTCGGCGGAGGTCTGCTGCTCCATCGCCTGCTGCACGTCGGCGCTGGGGTTGACCTCGCGGACCTCGACGGACTCGACGCGGACGCCCCACTCGTCGGTCGGCTCGTCGAGTTCCTTGCGGATTCGCGCGTTAATCTCCTGACGCTTGTTGAGCGTGTCGTCGAGTTCCATGTCGCCGAGGACGGCCCGGAGGGTCGTCTGGGCGAGGTTGGAGACGGCGCGCTTGTAGTTGTCGACCTCGAGGAACGCCTTCTTGGCGTCCATCACCTTGATGTAGACGACGGCGTCGGCGGTCACCGGCGAGTTGTCGCGGGTGATGGCTTCCTGCCGGGGCACGTCGAGCGTCTGGGTCCGCATGTCGAACGCGTAGGTCCGAGAGACGAACGGCGGGATGAAGTTGATACCCGGTTCGAGGAGGCGTCGGTACTCCCCGAACACCGTGAGTGCCTTCTTCTCGTAGGCGTCCACGATTTCGACCATCTGGTACACCGTCACGATGGCGAGGACGAGCACGAGGAGGCCGACGACGACGCCTCCGATGCCCAGTCCCGCCTGGAGGGCAAGTAAGTCCATACGCCCGTGTTGGGTTGGACGAATGATAAGTATTCGTGTGGTGCGGCCGTCACGTCGGACGGTTTCGACGGCGACGAGGGCGTAGTCGACCCGAACCGGGCGTCGACCGCGCACGATGGCCGCCGGTCAGACTCCCTCTTTCCCCTCTCGTTCGAGTTCTTCTTCCCGCTCCGCGGACTCCTCGCGTCGCTGCCGCGCCCGTTCTCGGGCGAGTTCGCGGTCGATCTCGTCCTCGCCGGGGCCGACGCCCTCGACGGTCACGACGTTGCCGCCGCCGGGGTCGACGACGATGACTTCGGTTCCCTCTTCCAGTTCACCGTGGACCGACCGGGCGGCGTAGTAGGGGTTGAAGCCGCCCTCGTCGAGTTTGACCTCGCCGCTGGTCGGCGTGACGCGCTCCGTGACGCGCCCCATCTTGCCCGTCAGCGCGTCCGAGTCGCTCGTCTTTCCTTCCCCCTTCCCGCCGTAGATGTCGAGTTCTCGGTAGCCGTAGAGCGCGAGCGCGCCGAAGACGAAGACGAGCAGGCCGAGCACGATCGGGCCTGCGAGCGCCGGGATAAAGAGGCCGACCAGTCCCGCCGCGAGGAGGGCGACGCCGAGGACGACGAAGTGCGCGCCGGGGGCGATAGCCTCCGCGAGCGACAGGCCGAGCCCCGCGAGCACGAGCAACAGCGGGAGCGTCTCGGGGGTGATGAGACCGGTCTGTAACGGGAACGGCGGGTGTGCCATACCGGGTCTAGGGCCGTCGCCCGATTAAGGATTGAGGGTCGAACGCGGCGCGAGGGCCGCGGTCGGTGCGTGATTTCCGTGGCGGGGCGGAGTCACCCGCGCTCAGTCGTCGCGGTTCGGGTCGGTCGAGACTGTGTCGTCGTGGACGAACGCCACGGTGTCCTCGTTGGTCGGCTGGACGAGGAGAGTCCCGGTGGTCGCGTTCCTCGGCACGGCGAAGACGGTCCAGACGCGCGCGCTCTCGCCGGGGGCGAACAGCCCGCCGTTGTCGAAGCCGGTCGCGTTCGACAGCGGTTGGTGGCCGTACCTGACGCCGTCGGATTCGAACACGAGCGCCGACTGGGAGAGCGCGCCCGGCGCGGCGTCCGCGGCCGTCGCGTGAGCGCGACGACGACGAACCGCTCTCCCTCCGGCGCGGCGTACGTCTGATTGCCCACCTGAAGCGACTCGGTCGTCCGCGCGTTCCACCGAGCGACCACGTCGGCCGAGTCGGCGCTCGCGCCCGAGAGTGCGGAGACGGCGACCCCGCTTCCCCCGCCGCCCGACCCACCGAGTCCGTCTACCATCGGCCCGAGCACGGCGACGGAGCCGAGTGCGAGGACGAGCAACAGGACGGCGACGACGACCACGCGGACGCTCGGCGGCGACCCCGATTTCAGGTCGTCGACCGACGACGGCAGTCTGTCGCGGAGCGAGCCTCTCGAGGAGTCGCCGCCACCATCGCCGTCGCCGCCAGTAAGTCCGGCGAGCCGTTCGCGCACGGCGGCTATCGGGAGCGACGCCAACGCCTCTTCGACCGGCTCGGGCAGGTCAAACGGCAGGCCGAACTCGACCTCTGCCGTCTCGAACACGTCGCCGTCGGTGTACTGCTTGACCGTCTGTTCGAGGCCCTCGTCGGCGACGGTCTCGCCGAGTTCGTCGCGGTCGAGCAGCGTCACGTCGTGGTTCGTGGCGAACCCGCGAACCGCGTCGTCGAACTCGCCCTGCGTGGCGACGACGACGGTGTCGATGCCGCGCTTTTTCGCGTGTGCGACGAAGCCTTTGACGTGCCCTTTCCCGACCGTCACCTCGACGGACGGGAGCACGAGTATGAGCCCTTTCGTGCCGTCGCCGCGCTGTCCCTGTACGAGGTACCGACCTTCGCCTCGGGGCTGGGCGTTCGTCTGCCAGTTCCGTTGGGTCCAGAGGTCCGAGAGGAAGTGAACGAACTTCGCCGGTTCGAGTTCGACGAGTCTCGTCACTGTTCGCGTCCCTCCGGGCCGTCGGGGGCGGGTCGTCGGTCGTGTCCGCGTCGGTCGTGTGTCATCTTGTCGCCTCGGTGTTCGTCAGCGTCGCAGTCGCCGCGCGGCCAGTCCGGTGAGGACGAGCGCGACGACCGTCAGTCCCGGCGAGAACGGAATTCCAGTGTTCGTTCCGGCGGCGGCCGGTTCCAGCGGCGTCCGCTCGACGACCGGGAAGGGCGTCGTCGTCATCGCCGGGGTCGATTCCGTCTCGCTCGCGGTCGTCGTGGCCGTCGGCGTCGGCGTCTTCGCGCCGGGTTCGAGTCGGACCATCGCGTCGTCGGCGACGATGGTGCCGGTGACCCGGTCGTCGTCAGCGGCCGCGTCGTCGTCGGCGGATTCGTCGCTGTCCCCGGCCACGTCGTCGTCGGTCGCACCGCTCTCCGTTTCGTCGCCGCCGGTCCGGTACGGCGCGTCGACGGCGGCGGAGAAGTTCCCGTCGCGGTCGCGGTCCGCGTACGCGATTGCGAGCAGTTCCGCGTCGACCAACTGCCGGCGGTCGAACTCCACGACGACGTTCCGGTGCGTCCCCGGCGGGAGATACGCGCTCGTTCCCATCGGCTCCTCGTCGGCGGTCTCGACCGCGACGAAGCCGCCGACGGAGAGGTTCACCCGGCTGACGGTGACGAACGTTCCGTCGGTCTCTTGGTCGACGAATCGGAGGCTCGCCTCGGAGTCGAGGATACGCATCGTGTGTTCGGTCTGGTCGCGGTAGTCGCGCACCCAAAGCGGGAACGTGAGCCCGCGGTCTTCGGGCGCGAACGTGAGGTTCTGCGTCACGGTCCGGTTCGCTGTGACCGTCATCGGCACGAGCTTCAAAAACGGCTGGCCGGGCGCGCGCGCTCTGAGTTCGACGACGCTGTTCGGTGCAAGCGTCGTCTCGCCGGTGACGGTCACCTGCGGGGACTCCCACGGGTACACCGTCTCGTTTCGCACCTCGATTGAGACGGTCGGTTCGACGAGTCGCACCCGCGAGCGCGCCGTGATCGTGTCCTCGTCGACGAAGTCGCTGTGGTCGCCGCGGAGCGTCACCTGCAGTTCGTAGTCCTCGGCGTCGCCTTCCAGCGGGAGGTCCGAGGTGTCCCAGATGACGAACACCTCGTCGGTTTCGAAATCGGTGACGACGGTCGTTCCGTTTTCGGGCGTCGCGAGGAACGTCTGCTGTTCCCGGTTCGGCCGGACTTCGAGTTGGTTCAGCGTGATTTCGATACCGTTGGCGTTCGCGCCCCCGGTCACGTCCCCCGGGTTCAGCGCCGACTCCAGCCCGCTCTCGTCGAGTCTGACGACCGCGAGGTCGCCTTTGGCCACGGTCGTTCGCTCGGTAATCTCGCCCCGGATACGCTCGGTCGACATCGCGGTGTCCGAGTCGTTCAGGCTCGCGGGCGCGACGTTGGTCGTCGCCGACGTGTTCCCGCGCTCCGCGATGTCGAGTTGCCCGATAGCGCGCTCGACGCCGTCGATGGTGACGTTCATCACGTACGTCGTCGGCTCGATCGGCTCGCTGAGTTGGCCGGTGTGGAGCGTCTTGTTGCCGCCGCCGGAGACGTACGTCTCGGGCGCGCCGGTCGAGTTGTAGGTGTCGATGGTGAGGGTGGTCGTCCCCGACCCGACGAGGGCGACGCTCAGGTGGTAGCCGTAGCCGTCGCCGCCGATGTTGAGCGTCCCCGGCTGGGAGTGCCGGACACGTATCTCGACGACGTCACCGCGGGTGACGGTGGTAACGTCCTCGCCGAACGACGCGGTCGGCTCGTCGGCGGCGACTGCGGGCGTCGGAACCCAGAGTGCCGCGAGGAGAATCAACGCGGCGACCAACACGGAGGGTGCGCGGACTGCGTAACTCATTTGGTGTGTCCCGGTCGGGGGGTTGACGGTGGTTCCCCTCGGGGTCACATAAATCAACAGTCCCGATTATCAAAACGGAAAGTCGGATGGGTCGAAGCCGGTCCTCGCGACGGGTCGCGGTTGGCGCGCCGCGGGGCGGTCAGACCGCGCCCGGGAACACGGTGATGACGATAAGCCCGACCGCGAGGAGGACGCCGAGGAAAACGAACGCGACGTTTTCGGCCCGCGGTGACCCGGGCTCGATGGGGAGCTGTTCGATCTCGGGTTCGTCGTCGATGATGCCGTCGGGGCCGACGTCGTCGACGCCGAAGCGCCACTCGCCGTCGCCGTCACCATCGCGGTCGTCTTCGGCCTCGGGTGAGGGTGCGCGGGACATCGAATCGTGTGTAAGCGTCGTGGCGGGAAAGGGCTACCGCACTACTTCCGGTTGCCGCGGTCGTGGCTGATGACGTCGCCCTCGTAGACGATGCCGCGCTCGGCGTGAAGCGTGACGGTCGCGCCCTCCGCGATGGTCTTCGGGAGCGGCGCGCCCGACACCATCGGGATGTCGAGTTCGCGCGCGACGAGCGCCGGGTAGCCGGTCATGCCCGCGCGGGCGTCGACGATGCCGGCGAGCTTGTCGGCGTCGCCGTTGAACTCGCCGTCGAACTCGGCCGACAGCGCGAGGATTGCGCCCTCGGGGACGTCCGTGAGGTCGCCGTCCTCGGTGCGGTAGAGGGGACCGGCGACGCGGCCGCTGACGATTTTCCGGCCCGTGGCGACGGGCTCGGCGGCGACGTGGACCTTGAGCATGTTCGTCGTGTTCGTCCCTTCGAGCTCCGTCATCATGCCGGAGAGGACGACGATGGTGTCGCCGGACTCCGCGACGCCGGCGTCGAGCGCGGCGGTGACGGCGTCGTCCATGACGCCCTCAACGCTCGGGCTGTAGTCGGCGTACTGCGCCGAAACACCCCACGAGACGGCGAGCTGGCGGCGCGTTCGGTCGTTCGGCGTGACGGCGACGACGGGGACGCCGGGGCGGAACTTCGCGGTCTTCCGGGCGGTGTAGCCGGACTCGGAGACGGCGACGACGGCCGCGGCGTTCACGTCGCGGGCGAGGTAGCGCGCCGAGCGGGCGAGCGCCTCCGTGCGGGAGCCCTCGTCGGCGGTCGGGACGCGCTGTTCTTGGCTCTCGTCGTACTCGGGGCTTTCCTCGACTTCCTCGACGATGCGGGACATCGTCTCGACGACGCGGACGGGGTGGTCGCCGACGGCGGTCTCGCCGGAGAGCATCACGGCGTCGGTGCCGTCGAGGACGGCGTTGGCCACGTCGGACGCCTCCGCGCGGGTCGGGCGGCGCGAGCGGACCATCGAGTCGAGCATCTCGGTCGCGGTGATGACCGGCGCGCCCGCGGCCTGCGCTTTGCGGATGGTGCGCTTCTGGATGATGGGAACCTCTTCGAGGGGGCACTCGACGCCGAGGTCGCCGCGGGCGACCATCACGCCGTGGGCCGCCTGGATGATTTCGTCGAGATTCTCGACCGCGCCGGCGCGCTCGATTTTGGCGATGATGGGAATCTCCGCGCCGAGGTTTTCGAGGGTGTCGCTGATGGTGTAGACGTCCTCCGCGTCGCGGATGAACGAGGCGGCGACGTAGTCGACTTCCTTCTTCGCGGCGAGCTTCAGGTTCTCGTAGTCGGAGTCGGTGATGAGGTCGATGTCGAGGTCGACGCCGGGGACGTTCACGCCCTTGCGCGAACTGAGTTTCCCGCCGGAGACGATGGTCGCGTGGACTGAATCGTCCTCGACGCGCTCGACGGTGGCCTCGATGCGGCCGTCGTCGAGGAGGATGGTGTCGCCGGACTCCGCGGCGGTAATGGAGTACGACAGGCCGACCGCCTCGGGCGTGGCGTCGTCGCCCTCGTAGAAGCGGACCTCGCTGCCGGTTTCGAGGTAGATGTCCTCGTCGATGTCGGCGGTTCGTACCTCGGGGCCCTGCAGGTCGAGCATGGCCGCGAGCGGTTCGTCAGTCGCGTCGTCGACGGCGCGGATGCTGTCGATGACGTCGGACCGGTGTTCGACGTTGCCGTGGCTCGCGTTCATCCGGGCGACGCTCATGCCGGCGTCGGCGAGCCCGCGAATCGTCTCTCGGTCGAAAGACGCGGGACCGAGGGTGCAGACGATTTTTGCGTTTCTCATGGCGTCGCCTACGAGTGACTGATAAAAAAGCCCGATGATGAACTCGGTGTCGAGTAAGGGGTTCGCATACGTACTCTCTATAGTTCGTCCGTCGAACTGACCGGTCGGTCGCCCTCACGGAACTATAATGGTCGTTCGGTAAATTTCTCCGTCGTACCGGACGTAGCCGGGGTCACGGAACTCGTTTCTATCCGTTCCCTCCCGGAGCGTCACGGGCTCGCCCCCGAGCGCCTCCCGAAACGCCGACTGCTGGGCCGGCGCGAGGTTCTGGTACGAGACGGCCCCCTCGCCCTGCGGGAGGTCGTCGACTCGGGTGACGCTCAGTTTCGCCATCCCGCTTCCGCCACCGAGACAGCCCGTCGAGACGACGAGCGCCGCGGCGAGTAGCACGCTGACTCGCATGGGCGGCGCTCCAGCGTCATCGCTCAAATCGGCTCCGATTGCGGCGCGGGATTCGAGCGTCGAACGCCGGTTCAGTCGGAGACGGTCGTCCGGTAGATGTCGCCGTCGAACCGGACGTAGCCGGGGTCGACGAACTCGTTTCTCGCGGCCACGTTCGGTATCGCCGTCGGTTCGCCGGTCGACACTGCCTCCTCGAACGTCTCGCGCTGGTCGGGGTCGAGGTTGCCGAAGGCGACCGCGCCCTGTCCCTGCGGGAGTTCGTCCACGCGTTCGACAGTCAGGGTGCCCGCGCCACCGCCCGTGACCGCGGCGACGACGCCAGCGAACACCGCGAGCGAGACGACGATACCGACCGCCTCCCGTCTTCCGATTCGCATGGGCGACGCTCGGGAGTCGGCGCAGTTAGGCGCTGTGGTCCGCGTCTGGCACGGGGCGGCGTGAGGGGAGAACAGCGCGTCGAAAAAATCGGGTCGCGGGCGGTCGCTTATGGGGCCGCAGGCAGTCGCTTACTGGACTTTCGTGCCGGGGACGGCGTCGCCGTGGGTCGTCAGGATGTCGGCCTCGTCGCCCGCGGCCAACAGCATCCCGTTGGACTCCACGCCGAACAGTTCGGCCTTCTCGAGGTTGGCGACGATGATGACCTTCGACCCGGAAAGCGAGTCGAGGTCGTGAAGCTGTTTGATGCCGGCGACGATTTGGCGCTCTTCGACGCCGATGTCGACGGTGAGCTTGGCGAGTTTGTCCGCGCCGTCGATGCCCTCGGCGGCGACGATTTCGCCCACGCGAATGTCGAGTTCCTGGAAGTCCTCGAAGCTGATGCGGTCGTCGGCGATGGGTTCGAAGTCGATGTCGGCGTCGGTGTCAGCGTCCATATCCTTCTCCGCGTCCTCGTCGGACTCGTCGCTTTCGGATTCCGTCTCGGCCACGCGCGCTTCGAGCTTCTCGTTGAGCTCCTCGACGCGCTCGTCTTCGATTTTCTCGAACAGCGCTTCGGGCTCGCCGAAGGACGCCGGCGGTGCCTCGAAGGCGGCGTCGACGCGGGTGTCGGCCACCGAGCCGTCCTCGCCGAGCTGTTCCCAGAGCGCCTGCATCTTGCCCGGCGCGACAGGGAAGAACAGCACGGCGATGGCCTTCGCAATCTGGACGCAGTCGCGGATGACCTGCGCCGCGGCCTCGGGGTCCTCGTCGGTGAGCTTCCACGGCTCGTTGCGCTGGATGTACTCGTTGCCGAACTGCGCGAGGCGGACGGCGGCGTTACCGGACTTCCGGACCGAGTAGTCGTTGATGCCGGCTTCGAACTCGTCGATAGCCTCCTGAATGCGGGCTTCGACTTCCTCGGACACCTCCGCGTCCGGCGTCCCCTCGAAGTTGCGGTACGCGAAGAGCATCGACCGGTAGAGGAAGTTGCCGACCGTGCCGACGAGTTCGCTGTTCACGCGGTCTTTGAACTTCGACCACGAGAAGTCCACGTCCTGTTGGAACCCGCCGTTGGTGGCGAGGTAGTACCGCAGCAGGTCGGGATGGAAGCCCTCGTCGAGGTACTCGTCGGCCCAGACGGCGCGGTTGCGCGAGGTGGAAAAGCCCTTGCCGTTGAGCGTGATGAAGCCGGAGGCCATGACCGCGCGCGGTTCGACGTAGCCCGCGCCGCGGAGCATCGCCGGCCAGAAGACGGTGTGGTGCTGGATGATGTCGCGGCCGATGATGTGGACGATGTCGCCCGACTCCTTCCACGCGGCCTCCCAGTCGAACGTGTCGGCGCCGACGCGCTCTGTGTACTGCTTCGTCGAGGAGATGTACTCGATTGGCGCGTCGACCCAGACGTACAGCACGAGGTCGGAGGTGTCGGACGGCGACGAACTGCCGTCCGACTCGTCGCCCTCGTCACGCCCAGACTCCGTCTGGTCTGCCTCCGAATCCTCGGCGGATTCGGAGACGCCCGGGTAGTCGATGCCCCAGTCCATGTCGCGGGTGATACACCAGTCCTGCAGTTCGCCCTCGATCCACTCGCGGGGCTGGTTCTGGGCGTTCGAGGTGCCTTCGAGGCGGTCGATGAACTCCTGAAGGTAGTCTTGGAGGTCGGAGACCGCGAAGAACTTGTGCTCGCGCTCGCGGTACTCCGCGGCGTTGCCGGTGAGCGTCGAGGTCGGGTCTTCGATTTCGCCGGGTTCGAGGTGGCGGCCGCAGCCCTCGTCGCACTCGTCGCCGCGGGCGTGCGCGCCGCAGTACGGACACGCGCCCTCGACGAAGCGGTCGGGGAGCCACTGGTCCGCGTCGGGGTCGTAGGCGACCGGAATCTCCTTCTCGTAGACGTAGCCCTCGGCTTCGAGCGTGCGGACGATTTCCTGGGTCAGTTCGGTGTTCGTCTCGTCGTGGGTGTGGCCGTAGTTGTCGAACTCGATGTTGAAGCGGGGGAACGTCGCCTCGTACTTCTCGTGGTGGCGGAGCGCGAACTCCTCGGGCGTGACGCCCTCCTTCTCGGCGTTGACGGCGACGGGCGTGCCGTGCATGTCCGACCCGCTGACGAAGGCCGTCTGCTGGCCGAGTGTTCGCAGCGAGCGACTGTAGATGTCGCCGCCGACGTACGTTCTGAGGTGGCCGATGTGGAGGTCGCCGTTGGCGTACGGCAGTCCACACGTCACCACCGCTGGGTTCTCCGTGGGGAAGTCCTCGTGACTCATATGTGTCGTGTATCTCGGAAGCGGGCCTAAAGCCCGCCGCTTCGGATGCGTCTGTCTGGCGGTGCGATTCTGCCCCGAGGTTCGCCGGACCCGACCGTCGTCTCACGTTACCGAGGCGACGGCCGGAGGCGGGTCCACCCGCGGCTAAAAGGGAGCGCGCATACGCATGTTGTCGGGGAGACCCGTCGCGGTCACACCGGGAAGGAGACCGAGGACGAACATAAAAGACGCGCCTCCGACGCTCAGTCTGTGACGGAGACGCCGCCGAAGGCCGAAAAGCCGCTCACGACGAGGTCGACGGTTTCGTGTTCGAGCTCGCGCCGCGGTCGTTCGTCTTCCGCCGCCCCGAAGACCGGTAACACGTCCAGTCGGACGTTCCAGTCCCGCGGGACGGTGATTTCCGCGCCGCCGAACAGCGCCGTGACGTCGATGCGGGCGGTCCCGTCGAGTTCGACGACGTCGCGGAGGTCCAACTCGACGGCCCCGAAGATGGCGGTAATCGCGCCGCCCGCGAACCGACTCGTCGTCACGCGCGCGTCTCGGCCGCCGAAGACGGCGACGAGGTCCACGCGTTCCCCGGTAATCGGTTCGACCGACGAGCGAATCCGTCCGACCGCGATAGAGAGGCCGAGGATGACGAGGAGGACCGGCCAGAACGAGACGATTTCGCCGGCGGTCACGAACCCCAGCGCCACGGCTTGCCACGCCCCGGCGACGGCGACGAGGACGAGCGGCCCGCCGACGTTTCGGAACCCGCTGACGACGAGGGCGTAGAGCCCCGCGAGGACGAACAGCGACGGGAGGTACCGGAACAGACCCGTCGTGTCGTAGAGCCTGGTGGTATTCGCGAGCAGTACGAGGCCGACGAGGACGACCGCCGCCCCGACGACGACCTGATTGGAGACGCGTCTGTATGCCATGTCCTATCTACGCTCGCCGGCGAGATAACCCGATACGATGATTCTCACGCTTCGGGCGTCACGACGGTCTCTCGCGCGCGACCGACGGCGACGCGCCAGCACGAGTCACGGAATTGCTATCTCGCCGGCCGACGCTCTCTCCGTCGTGACTACGACCACCGCCTCCCAACCCTCCCGGAGCGTCGGCTTCGCCGCCGTGTTCGCCGTTCTCCTCGGTCTGTTCGTCTCCGGCTACGGCCTCCTTCTCGTCCCGCAGTCGCCGCTCGGCGGCGGCTGGATTCTCGCTATCGGCGTCTCGCTCGCGCTCGCCGGGGTCTTCGCAATCGAATCGGTCGGCCGACGCCTCGGGCTGTCCGCGGCCACGTGTCGGACGTTGTCGCTGTCGTTCGCGGCGCTCGCGGTCGTTCTGTTCGCCGCGTTCGTCGTCGTCAACTACGCGTCCGTCGAGTCGTTCGAAGCGACTTCGGAGACGGCGACGGGCTCAGAAACGAGCGGCTGACCCGCGATTGCGCCCCGCTCAGAGGAACGCCAGCGCGGCCTCGATGCCGATGACCGTCACGACGAGTCGGCCGCAGGAGCCGACGAACGTCGCGGCGGCGAACTTGAGGTAGTCGTCTTCGAGGACCGCAAACGCGTAAATCGAGAGCGTGTCGGGGAAGCCCGGCACGCAGAGCGCGGCCGCGAGCCCGGCGAAGCCCCAGTTCTGTGCGATTTGGACGGCCTTGCGCTCGGTCCAGCCCATCACGTCGACGGGAAGCCGTTCGAGCGCCCGCTCGACGTAGCCCGACTCCTTCGTCTGGCGGCCGATGTGGAACGCGAAGACGCTCCCGGCGGCCTTGCCCGCGCCGCTGACGAGGATGATGACCGCCAGTTTCGCGCTGTAGGGAAGCCCGAGGTCGAGCGGCGCGGCGAGGACGATTTCGCTCACGCCCGGGAGGGCGAAGGCGATGAGAAACGAGTACGCGAAGATGATGACTAGCCCGACCCAGCCGGTGGCCGTCTCGACCAGCGACGAGAGCCACGAGAAGTCGGGGTACAGACTGAGCGTCAGGTCTGCGAGCGATGCGAACGCGGTGAGAGACACACGAGAGGGTCGAAGCCAGTCGGTTGTAAGTTTTCAGGTTCGGACCGGATCAGTTGCGCGACGGGGTCGACCGGAGGTCATCGAGGTCCGAGAGGAACGCCCGGAGCGACTCGCGGGAGACGTGCGGCATGCAGACGATGCGGAGTTCGCCGCTCGCGGTCCGCGAGATGCGCCAGCCGAGGTCCCGGAGCGACTCGAACTGCCCGTCGGGGACGCTTGCGGCGACGAGCGGGAGGTCCGGTTCGACCGCGTCGTAGCCCCGAGAGCGGAGTTCGTCGTAGAACCACTCGGCGTTCGCCTGCTGGCGCTCGTAGGCGTCGCGGTAGCCGTCGGGCCAGAGTTCGCGCATCGCGGCGGCCGCGGAGGCGACGCCCGCGCCGCTTCGCGTTCCGGTGAGGCTCGCCTGCGACGCGGATTCGAGATACGGCGTGTCGACCGCCAGCGAGTCCACGACCGACTTGTCGCGGAACAACAGGCCACCGGCGGGGACGACTGCCTGCCCGTACTTGTGGGGGTCGATGGTCATCGAGTCGATTGGCGCGTGGGCGAACGACCACTCGTGGTCGGTGAAGGGGAGGATGAACCCGCCCCACGCGGCGTCGACGTGCATCAGCGCGCCGGCGTCGTGGGCGACCGCCGTCATCTCGGGAATCGGGTCGACGCGGCCGAACTCGGTCGTGCCGGCGACGCCGGCGACGAGGACGGTGTGGTCGTCGACGGCCTCGCGGACGGCCGCGACGTTCGCGCGGTAGTCGTCGTCGACGGGCACGATGCGGAGCTCCACGTCGAGCACGTCGGCGGCCTTCTGGAAGCTGAAGTGGATGCTCTCGGGGGCGACGACGTTCGGGTCGTCGTCGCGGGCGTGGTTTCGCGCGGCGCGGATGGCCTGGATGTTGGCCTCGGTCCCGCCGCTTGTCACGTAGCCGTGGGGGGCCGAGAGGCCGGTGATATCGCCGAGGTACGAGAGTGCGTCTTCTTCGAGGGCGGCGACGGCCTGATAGGTCGCCGGATCGCCGGGGTTGGTGGCAAAGAACCGCTCTGCGGCCTTCCGGGCGGCCGGGTGCGGTCGGGTGCACATCGAAGAGAGGACGCGGTCGAACTCCTGCGGTGCCGCGCGCTGCATGCATCCCACTATAACCACACCCAGTATATCGGTTCCGCTCCGTTGCGCCGCGTCGCCCAGCCGACGGCCACCGCTACGGGGTCGAGAAAAAACGGAACACGGGTAGTCGGCCCTCGACGTTCGCCGGGGTCAGCGAACCGAGTCGAGGAGGAGCCGCTGTTCGACGCGCTTGACCTCGTGTTGCACGTCGCGGACGGCGTCGATGTTGGCCGAGATGGAGCTGACGCCCTTGTCGACGAGGAACTGGACCATCTTGGGCTTCGAGCCAGCCTGCCCGCAGATGCTCGTCTTCACGCCGACCTCGCGGCACGTCTCGATGGTGTCGCCGATGAGTTTGAGCACCGCTGGGTGCAGTTCGTCGTAGATGTCGGCGACGTGCTCGTTGTTGCGGTCAACCGCGAGGGTGTACTGCGTCAGGTCGTTCGTACCGAACGACGCGAAGTCGATGCCGGCGTCGGCGAGCTCTTCGATGCAGAGCGCCGCGGCCGGCGTCTCTATCATGACGCCCCACTCGCGCTTTTCGGGGTCGATGCCGGCCTCGCGCATGTGCTCTTTCGCTCGCAGCACGTCCTCCGCGTCGTTGACGAGCGGGAACATGACTTCGAGGTTGTCGTAGCCCATGTCGAACAGGCGGCGGAACGCCTGCAGTTCGAGGCGGAAGACGCTCGGGTTGTCGAGGCCGCGACGGATGCCGCGGTAGCCGAGCATCGGGTTGTGCTCTCGCGGCTCGTTCTCGCCGCCTTCGAGCTGTCGGAACTCGTCGGTCGGCGCGTCGAGGGTGCGGACGCGGACCGGACGCGGGTAGAACTCCTCTGCGGCCTCGCGGACGCCCGAAACGATTTCGTCCACGTAGGCGCGCTCGCCGTTCTGCTCGATGAACCGCTCGGGGGTCTTGCCGAGCGTCAGAACCATGTGCTCGATGCGGAGCAGGCCGACGCCGTCAGCGCCCGTTGCGGCCGCGCGCTCGGCCGCCTCAGGGATGGAGACGTTGACCTTGACCTCGGTCGCGGTCATCGGCTTGACGGGCGTCTTGGGGCGGGCCTCCTCGACGGGCTGGCGCTGTTTCTCCTCGGGCTCTTCGCCCTCGCGGACGGTTCCCTTGTCGCCGTCGATGGTGACGACCTCGCCGTCTTCGAGGGTTTTTGTCCCGTCACCGGTGCCGACGACCGCGGGCACGCCGAGTTCGCGGGAGACGATGGCCGCGTGGGAGGTCATACCGCCCTCGTCGGTGACGATGCCGGCGGCGCGCTTCATCGCGGGCACCATGTCCGGCATGGTCATCTCGGTGACGATGATGTCGCCCTCGGCCACTTGGTCGAGGTGGTCGAGCTTGGTGACGATGCGGGCGCGGCCGGAGGCGATGCCGGGGCTCGCACCGAGGCCGCGGATGAGCACGTCGTCGCCCGTTGCGGCCGCCCGCGAACGTCCGCTGTCGCTCTCGTCTTCCTCGCCGTCGTCGCCCTCCGCGATGGTCGTAATCGGGCGCGACTGGAGCATGTACACCTCGCCGTCGTAGACGGCCCACTCCACGTCCTGCGGCGTCTCGTAGTGGTCTTCGACCAGTTCGCCGAGTTCGAGCAGGCGGGACACCTCGTCGTCGGTGAGGACGCGCTCGTGGCGGTGGTCGTTCGGCACGTCGCGCATGACGGTCTCGCCGGTTTCCTCGTCGCGGACGCACATCGTCTTCTTGTCCGCGATGGTCGCCGTCTCGACCTCGCCGGTCTCGCGGCTGATGACGTAGTTGTCGGGCGAGACGGTGCCGGAGACGACGGCCTCGCCGAGGCCCCACGCGGCCTCGATGATAATCTCCTTTTTGCCGGTCGAGGGGTGACGGGTGAACATCACGCCGGACTTCTCGGCGTCGACCATCTGCTGGACGACCACCGCGATGTCGACCTTGTCGTGGGGGAAGCCCTTGCGGTTGCGGTAGTAGATGGCGCGCTCGGAGAACAGCGAGGCCCAGCACTCCTTGACGCGGTCGAGGAGGTCCTCCTCGGTGACGTTCAGGAACGTCTCCTGTTGGCCCGCGAAGGAGGCGTCCGGCAGGTCCTCGGCCGTCGCGGACGACCGGACGGCGACGAAGGCGTCGCCCTCGCCGACGCTCCGGTAGGCGTCGAGGATTTCCTCTCGAACGTCGTCCGGCATCGGCGTCTCCATGATGAGGTCGTGCGCCGTCTCGTGGGCCGCCTGCAGCGCCTCGGAGTCCTCGTGGTCGACCTCGACCGCGGCGAACAGCTCGTCGTCGATGCCCGCGTCCTCGATGAACGCGCGGTACGTGCTCGCCGTCACGACGAATCCCGGCGGGACGGGAAGCCCCGCACCGGTTAGTTCGCCCAGCGACGCGCCTTTCCCGCCGACCAGGTCGAGGTCGTCAGCCCGTACGTCGTCCAGCCAGACTACAGCCATGTGATGTTCGTATGGTCCCGCACCCCGATAAAGAAGTTTGCGAACGAAACAAGTATGAATGAAAACTCACTCGAAGGCGAGTATGAAATTGCAGCGCCGACCCGGAAACAGCCGTTCTCAGGACTCTCGCCGCGCCCGTCCGTGTTCCTCGCAGAGGATTTCGCCGGTGTCGGGGTCGAGATAGAACGGCGACCCGGCTTCGACCGGCTTCCCGCAGACCGCACAGCCGTCGTCGTGCCGGAGGAAGTACTTCCCTTCCGCGCGGCCCGTCTCCAGTCGCCCGGCGGCGACGGCCGGTCGCGTCAGTCCCTCGCCGATTTGCGTGCGCTCCGCGCTGTCGGCCTCCTCGAAGCGAATCGGTCGCATACCGACGCTTGGGCCGCCGGCGGCAAATCGGTACGGGCAGCGAGGGGTTCATAATCGCTCGTCCCGTGATTTCTAGCGTGCTTCCGGAGTGGGTCTTTCTGCTCCCGCCGTGGCTCATCGTCGGCCTCGCTGCGGGCGCGGTCGCCTCCGTCGTCGTCGCCGGCGTCTTCGTCGTCGGTGGTCGTGTCTTCCCGGAGCGGCGGGTCTCCCGCGGCCCCCACGTCGACGGAACGGGCCGCCGCCGCCACGAAATCCGCGACTACCTCACCGCCATCGACGAGCGGTTCGTCGAGGACCGCCCGGTCCGCGGCGAGACGGTGGCGTTCTTCCTCCCCGAACGCGGCGTCGCCATCACCTTCGACGCGCAGGCGTTCTTCCGCCTCGAACGCGCCGGCGTCTACGCCGTCCTCTGCGAACACGAGATGCCCGGCGGCCAACTCGGACGACGGCTCCCCTTCGACGTGCCGGACATCGAGCCCAAGCTGGCCGACCTCGACGACCCCGTGTCGGCCGCGTTCGACCGGCTCGACCTCCCCGCGAACGCCTCCTCGGACGCCGTCAGAGACGCCTATCGAGCGCGGGTGAAAGACGTGCATCCCGACCACGGCGGCGACCGAGAGCGGTTCCGCGAGCTACGGGAGGCGTACACGATGGCCCGAGAACACGCCGAGAGCTAACGGCGACCTGAGTTGAAAAACCGAAACCAGCGCGGAGCTACGGCTCCGTCACTTCGAACAGCACGCCCGCGTCGCGGAGCGCGTCGGTCACGCGCCCGGCGGTGTCGGTGCTGGCGACGACCGCGGCGTCGAGTCCGCGGGCCG
>NZ_JAMYJY010000055.1:0-24121 GCF_024136985.1 Haloferax sp. AB510 | reverse complement strand
CGACCGCGGCCACGACGAGGAACCGCCGCTGGACCGCGAGCGCATCGAGGCCGAACAGCCGCGGGGCCAGCGCCGACCAGACCGCACCGACGACGAGGCCGCCGAGCCAGCCGTACCCCTGATAGTGGTTGAGGACGCCGAAGCGGCGGTCCCAGTCCTTCGAGGGAACGCCCTCGACGACGATGAGGTTCAACACCGGCGCGGCCGCGGCGACGACGAACCACAGCAGGGCGTTGGTGACGAGGACCGCGGCCGGCGACGACACGGTGGCCGTGAGAAAGAGCGCGCCGGCGGTCGCCACGAGCGCGACGAGGATGAAGGGTCGCCTGCGCTTCGCGCGGGCTGCCAGCCGGCCCCAGAGCACCGCGCCCGGCGCGCCGGCGAAGGCGGCGGTCGCGGCGATGAGGCCGACGAACAGCGCGTTCGCTCCTAGTTCGATGGCGTACAGCGGGACGACGAGCGACGACGCGCCCACCGCGGCATAGCCCAGCGCCCAGCCGAACAGCCATCGGTCGCGGTTCCCCGACTTCGAACGCCCGTGTCGTTCGGTCACGCGTCACGAATGAATCCGGTGAAACAAAGTCGTTACTCCCCGAACGCGCGCGAAGAGCAGGACATATATAGTCTGAACAAAATCCTCGGACAACCATGCTCGGGAGCGAACCACCACACGCGGGGGGATGGTCGTGACGGACGACTCCTCTCCCTCCTCGTTCGTGCAGTACGGTATCGACGACAAACCACCCCTTCCAACCGCTCTCCTTCTCGGCGCCCAACACTACCTCACCATGGTGGGCGCGAACATCGCCGTCCCCCTCATCCTCGCCGGAGCCCTCGGCATGCCCGCCGACGTGGTGCCGCGGTTCGTCGGGACGTTCTTCGTCGTCTCGGGCATCGCGACGCTGATGCAGACGACGTTCGGGAACCGCTACCCCATCGTGCAGGGCGCGCCCTTCTCGATGCTCGCGCCGGCGCTCGCCGTCATCGGCGTGGCGACGGCGACCGACCAGTCGGGCGTCGCGTGGCAGAGCGCGCTCCTGCAACTGCAGGGCGCGATTATCGTCGCGGCCGTCGTCGAGGTGTTCGTCGGCTACTTCGGCCTGCTCGGACGCCTCCGGAAGTTCATCTCGCCGGTCGTCATCGCGCCGACCATCGCGCTCATCGGGCTGTCGCTTTTCAACGCCCCGCAGGTCGCGTCGGCGACCAACAACTGGTGGCTCCTCGGGCTGACGCTCGCGCTCATCGTCCTGTTCTCGCAGTACCTCGACACCGCGCACCCGGCGTTCAAGCTGTTCCCGGTGCTGCTCGGCGTCATCGTCTCGTACGTCGTCGCCGCCGGCCTCTCGGTCACGGGCGTCATCGCCCCCGGCGCGGCGGGCTACGTGAACCTCCAGACGGTCATCGAGGCCCCGGCGCTCATGCCCATCTACCCCCTGCAGTGGGGCTTCGCGGGCGGCGCGGGGACGACGACCGTCGCGCTTCCCGTCGTGGGCTCGGTCGCCTTCGGCATCCCGCAGTTTACGACTTCGTTCATCATCGGGATGCTCGCCGGCGTCGCGGCCTCGATGGTCGAGTCCTTCGGCGACTACCACGCCGTCGCCCGGCTCTCGGGCGTCGGCGCGCCCTCCGAGCGCCGCATCAACCACGGCATCGGCATGGAGGGCCTGATGAACGTCTTTTCGGCCGTCATGGGCGGCAGCGGCTCGACCTCCTACTCCGAGAACATCGGCGCGATCGGCCTCACGGGCGTGGCCTCCCGATACGTCGTGCAGGTCGGTGCCGTCGTGATGCTCGTCATGGGCTTCGTCGGCTACTTCGGCCAGCTCATCGCGACGATTCCCGACCCCATCGTCGGCGGCCTCTACGTCGCCATGTTCGGCCAAATCGTCGCCGTCGGCCTCTCGAACCTGAAGTACGTCGACCTCGACTCCTCCCGGAACGTGTTCATCGTCGGCGTCGCCATGTTCGCCGGCCTCGCCGTTCCCGCCTACATGGGCAACGTCGGGAGCGCGGCGGCGTTCCGCGAGGGGATGCGACAGGTCGCGCTCGTCGGGCCCGTCCTCGGAACCCAACTCGTCGCCGACACCGTCTTCGTCATCGGTTCGACCGGCATGGCCGTCGGCGGGCTCATCGCCTTCTTCTTCGACAACACCATCTCGGGCACCCGCGCCGAACGCGGCCTCGAAGAGTGGGAAGACACCGTCGAAGACGACGGCGACTTCGAGTCGGCGCTGGACCGCTTCCGCGGCGACGAGTCGGCGACGGCCGACTGAAGCGAGCGCCGCGGGTCCTTTTTGTCCCGCGTGAAATCGGGATCTCTGCGATAATCAGGCAGGTCTACTCTGGTCAGTCCTACGTCCACAGCTTCGAGACGGCCGGCGAGCACGCGTACTACTGCGTGCCCCACGAGGCCGCGGGCATGACGGGCACTATCGTCGTCGAAGAGTAGAATCGTCGTCGAGGAGCACACTCAGCTCTCGTCGCGGCCGGTCCGCCCGAGCGCGACGAGCACGAGGTAGCCGACGAACCCGGCGACGAACAGCAAGGCCGGAATCGCGAAGGGGCCGAACGTCTCGATGAGCCCGTCCACGGGACCGAGTTGGAGCATATCCGAGCCACGGCCGCGCCGCGGTTAACGTTCCCGGCGAGGTCGCTCCGGAGCGTCCACAGTAGGGGACTCCGGGCGCTCACTCGTCGTAGGCGCTGTCGTCGTTCATCCGACTTCGCGTCCGCGTCCGCGACTTCGTCGGCCATCCCCTCGCCGGTCGCCTCTCGGGCGCGAGCGGGGTGCCGGACACCGCCGTTCGAGAGCCCGGTCGCGGGCGACTGCCGGGTCGCCTCGGCGTCGGCCGAGTGGACGTGCACGTCCCGCTGGGGGAACGGAATCCCGATGGCCGCGTCGTTCAGGCGCTTGTATATCTCACGGTTGAGGTTGTGCGTCGCCTTCCCGCGCTTGAGTGGACTGTTGACCCAACAGACGAGTTCGTACTCTAGCGCGTCGGGGCCGAACCGGCGGAACCGCGGCCGCGGGCGGGGGCTGTCGAGTACCAGCGGCTCGTCGAGGGCGATATCGGTCAGGAGTTCTTCGAGTTCGTCCACGTCGGTGCCGTAGGCGACGCCGACCGGGACTTTCAATCGACGGCGGCGGTTCGGCGCGGACTCGTTGATGATTTTCGCGGCGTTGAGCACCGAGTTCGGCACCGTCACGAGCAGTTCGTCGCGGGTGAGAAGCGTGGTCGAGCGGATGCCGACCTTGACGACGGTGCCCGCCTCGCCGGAGTCGAGGACGACGTAGTCGCCGATTTTGTAGGTGTCGTCGAAGTACAGCGCGATGCCGCCGAAGAAGTTGGCGACGGTGTCCTTGGCGGCGAAGCCGACGGCGATGCCCGCGATGCCCGCGCCGGCGAAAAGCGGCGTGATTTCGATGCCCCAGATGTACAGCAGCGCGCCGATGGTGCCGACCGAGACGACGATGGTCCAGACGTTCGAGAAGACGGGCGCGAAGTCGTAGCGACTGCCCTTGTCTTTGACCGCCTCGACGAGGCGGTTGACGAGACGGTTGAGCGCCCACGCCCAGACGACGATGCCGACGGACAGCGACGGCAGGCCGAAGAAGTCGTTGAGGACGCCCTCCTCGACGACGAGCGCCTCGGCGACCGCGGGGGCTCTGGAGAACAAGAAGATTCCGGTCAACGAGACCGTGACGACGATTGGCCACCGAAGCTCTTGGACGACGATGTTGTCGAGCGACGTCTCGGTTCGGCTGGTGTACTGAAACAGGAGGCGGATGACCACCTTCTCCATGACGAACGCCCCGCCGACCGAGATGAGAAGCACGAGGGCCGTCACCTCAAGCGCCGACAGGCCCGAGAGAAACGACGAGAGGTGTTGGCTCATGCGACGAAAGTCGCGGCCACCGGGGATAACGATTGCTCCCCTGACGGTCGCGGAGGCCGAAAGGTTTTGTTCGCCGCGGGCGCGAGGGCACACCAGATGTACCGATTCGGTCACTGGGGCGTCTCGCTCCTCGTGTTCGCCCCGCTCGGCTTCGCGCTCGTGCAGGCCGGCCGCCCCGAACTCGCCTTCGTCGCCGGCGCGGCGATGTGCTGGCTGGCGATGCTCCCCGACTACGACATGCGCGTCCCCGGTATCTCCCACCGCGGGCCGACCCACACCGTCCTCTTCGCCGTCCTCGTCGGCGGTGTCGGCGGCGGCGGCGCGTACCTCCTCGCCAACAACGCGGGCCAACCGGAGGCCGCGGCACGACGCTCGGCGCGTTCGGCTTCGCCGTGGGCGCGCTCACCATCCTCGCGCACCTGTTGGCCGACGTGCTCACGCCGGCCGGCATCCGCCCCCTGTGGCCGCTTTCGTCCCGGAAGTTCACCCTCTCGCTGTGGACCGCGGACAACACCGTCGCCAACTACGGCCTGTTCGCCGTCGGCGTGTTCGCCGTGGCCGCGGCGGCGTACCTCTCGGTCGCGCTCTGAGCGCCCCTGTAGTCGGGGCGGCGAGCACCCCTCGAACCTGAGGAATCGTTAAGGTCTATCCGAGAGACCGGAGACGCATGGACGACGACGCCATGCGCCGCTTCCCGGTGCCCGACCGCGACGACCTCTCGGCGGACCTGCGCGAGCGCATCGACGACGAGACCGAGCGCGCCGGTTTCACGCCGAACGTCTTCGCCGCGTTCGCGTACAAGCCCTCGCACTTCCGGCCCTTTTTCGAGTACCACGACGCCCTCGTCGAGGACACCGACCTCGAACGCCACGAGGTGGAGATGATAATCGTGGCCGTCTCCGGCGTCAACCACTGTTACTACTGCAACGTCGCCCACGGCGCGCTGGTCCGCATCTACGCGAAAGACCCGCTGCTCGCGGACCAACTGGTCGCCAACTACCGCACCGCCGACATCCCCGAGAAGCACAAGACGATGCTCGACGTGGCGGTCAAACTCACCGAGTCGCCCGCAGAGGTCGGCGAGGACGACCTGCAGCGACTCCGCGACGCCGGCTTCTCCGAGGAGGCGGTCTGGGACATCGGCGCGGTCACGGCCTTCTTCAATCTCAGCAACCGCATGGCGATGTTCGCGGATATGCGACCGAACGAGGAGTTCCACACGCTCGGCCGAGAGCCGCGCGACGACTGACTCGTGAGAGAGTAAACAGTACCACGGTCATTGGTAACAACCGGCGGAATCCTTATGCCGCCAACCGGCGAGTTTCGACACGCAATGGCGAAAGGTAAGGTTGCATTCTTCAAGTCCTCCGGCGGCTACGGCTTCATCGAGACCGAAGACCACGACGACGACGTGTTCTTCCACATGGAGGACATCGGCGGCCCCGACCTCGAAGAGGGCCAAGAAGTGGAGTTCGACATCGAGCAGGCCGACAAGGGCCCGCGCGCGGTCAACGTCACGCGACTCTGAGTCCGGCGCGTTCCGGCCGACGGCGACTCGACAGCGAACAGCGTTCTGCATTATCACCCGCCGAGCCGCGGCACTCGCGGTCCGAAGTTCTCGCCTCAGAGCGTCCCCGCCCGCCCCATCCGCCGAATCTCGTCGGCCCGCGCCCGGATGGCCTCCCACTCCTCGTCGTCCTTCCGGTCAACGTGGGAGTACATCAGCCCCATCCGGCCCGTCCCTCGGAGGCGTTCTTCGTTCTCCTTCAGGAAGTCCCAGTAGAGCGCGTTGAACGGGCAGGCGTTCTCGCCGGTCGTCTTCGACACCGCGTAGGGACACGACGAGCAGTAGTCTGACATCTTGTTCACGTAGTTCCCCGACGAGGCGTAGGGCTTCGACGAGAGCACGTCGGTGGCGAACGACCCCATGGCGACCACGTTCGGGGTCGTCACCCAGTGGAACGCGTCGACGAAGCCGAGGTGGAACCACCGGTCGAGTTCCGCCGGGTCGACCCCGTAGACGAGCGCGAAGTTCGAAAGCACCATCAGGCGCTCGATGTGGTGGGCGTAGCCGCGGTCGCGGACGTGACCCACGGCCTCCGAGAGACAGCGCATGTCCGTCTCGCCGGTCCAGTACGCCTCCGGAAGCGGTTCGGTCTGGTCGAGTTGGTTCGCCTCGGCCAACTCGGGCATCGACCGCCGGTAGACGTGCCGGACGAACTCCCGCCAGCCGAGGACCTGCCGGACGAACCCCTCGGCGCTGTTGAGCGGGGCGTCACCCGCCTCGTAGGCCTCTTCGACCGCTTCGATCGCCTCGCGTGGGTGGAGCAGTCCCAGGTTGATGGCCGCCGACAGCAGGGAGTGACAGAGCGCCCACTCGCCGTCGACCATCGCGTCCTGATACGGACCGAACTCGGGGAGGCGGACCTCGACGAAGTGCGACAGCGCCTGTCTCGCCGCCTCGCGCGTCACCGGCCAGACGAACGGCTCGGGCGACCCCCACGCGTCGGGGTAGCGCTCGCCGACGAACTCGATGACCTCGCGCGTCGTCTCGTCCGGGTCGAACCGCGGCGCTTCGGGCGGCGTCCACCCCTCCGGCGGCGTCTCTCGATTCTGGTCGTCGTAGTTCCACTCGCCGCCGACGGGGTCGTCGCCGTCCATCAAGACGCCCGTCGCCCGGCGGGCGTGTCGGTACCAGTGTTCCTGTCGGTAGGTGTCGGCGTCGCCGGCCCAGTCGTCGAAGTCGGCGGGCGTCGTGAGAAACAGGTCGTTCTCGACGAGCGTGAGCGACCCGCCGCGGGCGGCGACGAGTTCCCGAAGCCGCTCTCCCGCTCCGTGGCTCGGCGGGTCCATCACGACGAGACCGTCGCCGGGCGCGGCGTCGAAGTAGCGGTCGAGCCCCTCGCCGAACGTCTCGGCTTCGACGTACGTCACCTCGTAGCCGCGGTCGCGGAGGTCGTCGCGGAAGTGCCGCATCGCCGAGAAGACGAGCGCGAGCTTCTGGGGGTGGTACGGCAGCCGGTCGCCGAAGGCGTGCGCCTCTATCATCAGCACGCGGTCGTCGGACTGGAGCGGCGCGGCCGACGGGTCGAGTTGGTCGCCGAGGACCCAGACGGTCATAGGCGTCCCTTCGGCGGTGGAGAAAAGAGCGTGTCGGCCAGTCGATGGGTCAGCGACGCGACCCCGGCTGGGGGTCGACGTGCGCGGGCGCGAGCAGGTCCTCAATCGGCTGGTCGTCGAGCCACGACAGCAGGTGGACGAGCTGGTCGGTCGCGGCCTCGAACAGCTCCTCGCCGGCCTCGGGCGACGCGTCGGTCTGGTCGCCGAAGACGCCGTTTTCGGAGTTCTCGATGGCGTCGTAGAACGTCCGCGCGCCGTGTTCGCGGAGGTGGTCGTCGCTCAGGTCCACGACGCCGCCGTCGCGGGCCGAGTCGAGTTCGCCCTCGCGGACGAGGTCGCGGGCGATGTGCATAATCATCGAGGTCTCCTTCGGTCCGCCGTGGGGTCCGGGGTGGTCGAACAGGTCGGTCACGAGGTCCGGAATCGACTCGTCCCACATCCACTCGATGGCGTACATGGTACCGTCGTCGCGGAGGCGGCGGCCGACCTCCCGGAGGTGCTGGACGTTGCCGCCGTGGGCGTTGACGAACACGACCCGGTCGATACCGTGGTACGCGAGGTTGCGCGTCATCGACTCCACGTAGTCGCGGAACTGCGGCGGGTCCACCCACATCGTCCCGTGGAACTGGCGGTGGTGGGGGCTGACGCCGACGTTGACGGTCGGCGTGCAGAGGTACCCCGTCCGGTCGGCCGCCTCGCGGGCCAACGCCTCCGCGATGAGGTGGTCTGTGGCGAGCGGGAGGTGCGGGCCGTGCTGTTCCGTCGAGCCGAGGGGGACGACCGCGAGCGACGATTCGGCCACGTAGTCGCCGAGTTCGGGCCACGTCTGGTCCGCGATGTACATGGGCGTCACCAAGCGACGACGCCTAAAGAAAGGTGACAAAGGGGAAATGGGTTCCCCGGGAGACGCGTCAGTCCTGCTCTTGTGACCGCAGTTCGATGCGCCGAATCTTCCCCGAGGAGGTCTTCGGCAGTTCCGCGACGAACTCGATTTCGCGCGGGTACTTGTACGGGGCCGTCTGCGCTTTCATGAACGACTGGAGTTCGTCGACGAGGCCGTCGGAGCCCTCGTAGCCGTCGGTGAGGACGACGAACGCCTTGACGATGCTGCCGCGTTCCTCGTGGGGGCTGGCGACCGCGGCGGCCTCGGCGACCGCCTCGTGGGAGACGAGCGCGTCTTCGACCTCGAAGGGGCCGATGCGGTAGCCCGCCGAGATGATGATGTCGTCGGCGCGCCCCTCGAAGAAGAAGTAGCCGTCCTCGTCGCGGGAGGCGAGGTCGCCGGTCCGGTAGTAGTCGCCCGAGAACGTCTGTTCGTCGAGGTTCGGCTTCTCGTAGTAGCCGTCGAAGATACCGGGACAGCCGACCGGGACGGCGATTTCGCCGATTTCGTCGACGCCGACCTCCGCCTCGTTCTCGTCGATGATGGTCGTGCCGAGTCCGGGCGTCGGCTTGCCCATGCTGCCGGGTTTCACGTCGATGCCGGGGTAGTTCGTGAGGAGCGCCACCGTCTCGGTCTGGCCGTAGCCGTCTCTCGGGATGACGCCGAACGCCTCGCGGAACGCCTCGATTGGCTCGCGGTTGAGCGGTTCGCCCGCCGACAGCGCCTCTTTCAGTCGCAGGTCGTACGAGCCGAGGTCGCGCTGGGCGAACATCCGGTACTGGGTCGGGACGGCACAGAGGCGGGTGACGCCCTCCTCCTCCATGATGTCGAGGAACGTGTCCGGTTCGAAGTCGCCGCGGTAGACGAACTGGGTCGCGCCGGTCGTCAGACCGACGCCGACGGGGCTCCAGAACCACTTGGCCCAGCCGGTTCCAGTTGTCGCCCAGAGCAGTTCGTCGGAGAGGTCGTCGTCGGCCGTGACGCCCCACCAGTAGGGGGCGTTGACGAGTTCGAAACACCGCATCCAGCGGTGGCGGTGGCGGACCGGCTTGGGCTGGCCGGTCGTCCCCGACGTGTAGTTGATGGACATCGGGTCTTCGGCCCGGAGGTCGGGGGCGTCGTGGTCGGTGGACTCGTCGGCGACGAGCTCGGAAAACGAGGCCCAGCCGTCGGCGTCGCCGCCGAGGACGACGAAGTTCGAAAGCGGCGTCTCGTCTCGCACCTCGTCGACCATGCCGACGAGCGACTCGTGGACGACGGCGGTCGTCGCCTCGCAGTCGTTCGCGCGGAACGCGATGTCCTTGGGCTTGAGCATCGACGAACTGGGGACGAGGAGCGCGCCGCGCTTGAGCGCGCCGAGTTGGACGGCGAACACGTCGGGGTCGCGGGGGAGGAGGTGGATGAGCCGGTCGCCCTTCCCGACGCCCATGGATTCGAGCGCGTTGGCGAAGCGATTCATGTCGTCGCGGAGGTCGCCGTAGGTCCGCTCCTCGCGGCCGTCGTCGGCGTCGCGGAACTTCAGGGCGACGCGGTCGCCGAAGGCGTCGGCGTGCGATTCGATGACCGCGGGGATGTTGTAGTCCTCGGGGATGTCCCACTCGAACGATTCCAACTCGGCCGCGTACTCGACTGCCATGGCTCGACAGACAGAACAGACCATAATAATTGTTCGTCCGGGTTGTGCGAGAGCGCCGCGCCGTCAGGCCATCGGCGAGCCTTCTTGTGGCCCTTCGTCGGGCGCGCTCACGCTCTCGTCGCCGTCGTCGCCGGACTCCCCGCGGAGTGCAAGCGCGAACGCGCCGAGCCCGACGAGGAGGACGACGAACTCGAGGACACCCCCGAGGGGGACGAAGTCGAGCACGGCGAGGACGAACAGGCCGGCGAACAGCGCGGCCCAGCGGTTGTCGTAGTCCGCGAGCGACAGGAGCCACGTCCCGAGGACGAGCGCGCCGTAGATGCCCGCGACCCAGAGGACGAGCAGGAAGCCGACCCCGCCGGCCAGCGAGAGCGGGATGCCCACGATGGTCAACAGCAGGAGCAGCAGGACGATGGGCACCGCGACGATAGCGAGGAGGCCGACGCCGCCGCTCCGCACGGCTTTCTTCGTCCCGAGGCCCGTCACGCGGCGGGCGAAGTCGGGAGCGACGAGGACGATAATCGCGCCGAGGACGAAGTTGGCGAGCAGCCAGTAGCCCGAGACCACCCAGCCGGGGATGACCGGGGCTTCGAACTGGCCGAACTGGAACGGCGCGCCGGCGACGACGGGACTGGCGACCACGAGGCCGTCGACCTGTCGCACGCCGCCGTCGACGACGGCCGCGGAGTCGACAGTCGCGGTCGCCGCGTCGTATTCGAGCGAGCCGCCGACCCGAGCGGTCGGGCCGACCGCGAGTTCTTCCGCACCGACGCGGACGTTCCCGGCGACCGCGCCATCGAGTTGAACGGTGCCGCCCGCGGCGTCTAACGACCCGTCGATTTTGGCGGTGTCGCGAACGAACACCGCGCCGCCCGCGAGGCTCACGTCGCCGTTGACGGTCCCCTCGATAGTGACGGAGCCCGCGACCCCGTCGAGGTTACCGTTGATGACGCCCGTCTCCGTCACGAGGACGGTACCGGACGTCGCCGACACGTCGCCGGTTACCGTCCCGGCGATGACGACCGTGCCGCCGACCGCGTCGAGGTCGCCGTCAACGGTTTCGCCTTCGCCGACGACGACGGCCCCGCCGGCCGCCGGCCCTTGTTGTGCGGCCGCGACGCCCGCGAGCGACCCCACCACGAGGAGACTCAGGAGGACCGCGACCAGTTGTTTCGTTGTGAACATCGGAATCACCGAGGCTACGCCTCGGATGAATGATACGACTCCAGAGAGCATAAACCGAGAGAGACGGTTTCAAACCCCGGGAAACGGCCGATTCGGGTGAATTTCCCGCGCCGCTGACCGGTCCCGCGACCGCTCCTGTGCTACCCGTTCCCCGCCGCGGCTACCGCTTGGTCCATCTTTTTGCCGACTCGCGGGGATGTTCGCACATGGAGTACACGACGCTCGGAGACACCGGCATGGAGGTCTCCCGCATCTGTCTCGGCTGTATGAGCTTCGGCACGCCGGAGTGGCGCGAGTGGGTCTTAGAGGAGGAGGCGGGCCTCGAACTGGTCGACCGCGCCATCGAACTCGGTATCAACTTCTTCGACACCGCGAACATGTACTCGAACGGCGAGTCCGAGCGCGTCCTCGGGAAGGCGCTGGAGGGCCGACGCGACGAGGCCGTCGTCGCCTCGAAGGTGTACTTCCAGATGGACGAGGACGACCCGAACTCCGGCGGCCTCTCGCGGAAGGCCATCGAGCAGGAACTCGACAACTCGCTTTCCCGCCTCGGGATGGACAGCCTCGACCTGCTCCAGATTCACCGCTACGATTACGACACGCCCATCGAGACGACGATGCGCGCGCTCGACGACGCGGTTCGCCGCGGCAAGACCCGCTACATCGGCGCGTCGTCGATGTGGGCCCATCAGTTCGCGGAGGCGCAGTACACCGCCGACTCGCTCGGGCTGGACCGCTTCGCTACGATGCAGAACCACTACAACCTGCTCTACCGCGAGGAGGAACGCGAGATGCTCCCCCTCTGCGAGACGCAGGGCGTCGGCGTCATGCCGTGGTCGCCGCTCGCCCGCGGCTACCTCACCCGGCCCCACGAGGAGTTCGAGGCGACGACCCGCGGCCGGACCGACGAGCACGCCAAGGGTCACCCGTACTTCGAGGGCGGCGGCCGCGAGGTGAACGAGCGCGTCGAGGAACTCGCCGACGAGAAGGGCGTCAAGATGGCGCAACTCGCCCTCTCGTGGGTGCTCCACAAGGACTGGGTGGACGCGCCCATCGTCGGCACGACCAGTGTCGAACACCTCGAAGACGCGGTCGAGGCCCTCGACATCAAGCTCTCGGACTCCGACATCGACTACCTCGAAGAACCCTACCAGCCGGTCCGCGTTTCCGGGCACGACTAAGGCCAAGGGAAACAGCCTTGAGCGCCCGCCGAGAGAGTCGGCCGTGTACGGGACACTCGCTCGAATCGCCCGCGACGAGCCGGAAACGGCGATTCTCGGCGTCGAGTCGCTCCTCGCGACCGGCGTCCTCCTCGGCGTCGCGCTGACGCTCGCCTCGCCGCTCGCGTCAGCGCTCCCGCTCGCCCGTTCGGGATTCGCGCTCGCGGCCGCCGCGACGTTGCTTCTCACGGTCGTCTCGCTTCTGGCGGTGTCGCGTCGAATCGCCCTTCTTCTCACCGGCCGCGGCGGCCTGCGAATCGAGACGTTCTGGCGGCTTCTCGAACTGCTGCTCGCGTTCCTCGTCGCCGGTATCGTCGCGTTCGCGGTCCAACTCGGCGAGTTCGCGGCGACTGTCCCCGACCCGCGGGGCGGCGGCGTCTTCGTCGGCCTGTTCTTGGCGTTCGTCCTCGCGGGCGTCGGCCTCGCCGTGGTCGTCTGTCTCCGCGGGATGTGGCTCGTCGTGAACGCCGAACTTCAGTCGGCGCTCGACGGCGTCTGAGCCGCGTCGATGCCGTCGATCCGCTTCACCGCTCGGAGCGCGACGACGGCGATGGCGACCTCGGCGAAGCCGACGACGAGGAACGACGGGAGGTAGCCGACCGCGTCGGCGACGACGCCGCCGATGAGGAAGCCCGCGAGAAAGCCGAGACTCCCGAAGACGTTGAAGCCGCCGAGGGCCGCCCCGCGCTCGCCCGGCTCGGCGAGGTCGGTCACGAGCGCCATCGTCGCGGGCGCGACGAGCGCGC
Source organism: Haloferax sp. AB510 (assembly GCF_024136985.1). Taxonomy (NCBI): domain Archaea; kingdom Methanobacteriati; phylum Methanobacteriota; class Halobacteria; order Halobacteriales; family Haloferacaceae; genus Haloferax; species Haloferax sp. AB510. The sequence goes on along the minus strand of NZ_JAMYJY010000055.1, from coordinate 11,434 downwards.
CGAAGACGCCGACGACAACCATCAGGCCGGCCGCGAGTTCGAAGGCGGGGGCGAGCCCGACGGCGATGATGGCCACCCCGTAGAGCATCGAGCCCGCGACGACGGGGACGAACCGGCCGATGCGGTCGGACAGCGAGCCGAGGGGGTACTGCAGGAGCGCGAAGGGGACGAAAAAGAGCGCGAGCACCCCGCCCGCGATTGCGGCGTTCACCCCGAACACCTCGCGGAAGTAGTACACTCCGACGAGGGCGAAGAAGCCGGCGGTCATGCGGTCGATGAAGCCGAAGGCGTACGGGACCGCGAACGCCGGGCGCGCGGCCAGTTTCTTGAGGACGACGCCGACGCCGACGCGGGTCGAGTCGGGCGTCCGGTCGGTGACGGTCGTGACGAGCAGCGCGACGGCGGTGAGCGACGCGGCGGACGCGTACAGCGGTGCGAGTGGGTCAATAGTCGTGAGTTGGCCGCCGACGACCGAGCCGAGCGCCGCGCCGAGGCCGATGGCGATGCCTGCCGCGCCCATGTTCCGGCCGTTGCCTCCCGAGAGGTCCGCGAGCATCGTAATCGACAGCGAGAACGCGCCGATGGTCATCGCGCCGCCGACGAGGCGGACAGCGAGGACCGCGCCGAACGTCGCGTCGAGCCACGGGACCGTGGCGAGCGCGATGAGTGCGACATAGCTGGCCGCGCCCCCGAGCGCGCCCGCGACGATGAGCCACGTCCGTCGGCCGAGCGTGTCCGAGAGCGCGCCCCAGACGCTGGAGAAGGCGACGAACGAGGCGAACTCGGCGACGAGAAACAGCATTCCAGCCGAGAGGTCGTACTCCCCCTGCCCGCCGCCGAGGGCGCTCACGAGGTCGGAGACGCCCGGATAGAGGAGCACCTGCGAGACGAGGACCCCCCAGACGGCGAGGGCGAGTGTCGCGCGTTCGCGGCGCGTCGAGTCCATACGGGGTCGGTCGGCCCGGACGAAAATAGCCCTGTCCTTGTTCGATTCGGTTGCCGTTACCCGAGACGAACGGGGTCGAATTCGAGGAAGGCCGTCTCGTAGCCCTCGTGACGGGCGACCTGCGGCGGCACGTCAACCGTGAGGTCCGCGGTCGCATCGTCGCCGGCGAGCCCCGGAACCGACGCGCCGTAGTGGAAGCCGAGGTCGGCGTCGAGGCCGGGTTCGAGTCGGCCGTCGAAGCGGGTCGCGCCGCCAGACGCGACGACCGCGGTGAGTCCCAGCCGCGGGACGAAAAGCCGGTTGTATGGCGTCTGCGGGGAGACGGCGAGGTACGGGTCGTCACCGAAGCGCTCGGCATTGAGGACGGTGCCGACGAGCCGGAGGCTCCCCGTCGTCGCCTCGCCGAGCGCCGTCCCCGGAAGCGTCCCGGGCGCGCGACCGAGCGGGATTGTGTCCATCTCCATCGGCTTGACCGCGCCGAGGTCGCCCTGCTGGTCGTCGAGCATCGTGTACGGGATGTCGTCGCGGTCGCGGCTACTGTACTCGAAGTCGAGCGTCGCGGTCGCGGGCGACTCGAACCGGCCGGTGAGGTCGCCGAACAGGTGCAGAGAGGGCGCGCCCACGTCCACCGTCAACTCGTAGCTCCCGTCGCCGTCGAGGCCGAAGTTCGAGCCGTAGTGAAAACCCATCCGCTGGGAGAGCATCGCGTAGACGACCTCCTCGCTCACGAGGTCGCCGTCGCGGGCGATTTCGAGCGAGAGGCCGGTGTCGGGGACGACGACGCCCGTCTCGGCGTCCCAGACGGCGGCCATGAGATGCACGTCGTCGCCGGCCCCGACCGACAGTTTCGACGTGCCGAAGCCGTCGCCCTCGTCGGACATCACCCAGAACCGGTGGGGATAGCTGTAGAAGACGCCCACCCGGAGGTCGCCGGCGTCCGCGCTCCCGACCATGCGCATCCCCTCGGTGTGAGTCGGGACGTACACCTCGTCGGGGCGGTTCGAGACGACCGGCGGTTCGTTCGAGGTGTAGAGCCGACCGAGTTCGGCGAGACAGCCGGAGAGACCCGCGGCCGCGACGGTCCCGCTCGCCGCGAGGAAGCGACGCCGACTCGTCATGCCTCCCGGAGCGCGGTGAGGTCGTCGATGAGCGTCTGTTCGTCCGGTTGGTTGCCGCGGTAGGTCCGCTCGACGTAGCCGTCGCCGTTGACGAGCGAGACGAGGCCGAGGTGAGTGAACATGTAGTTGCCCTCGTCGTTCGGCTCGTTCTTCTGGAAGAAGACGCCGAACTGGTCTTCGACGACCGACTTCGCCTCGGCCTCGTCGGCGGGGCGGAGGAAGTGCCAGTTGCCCGCGTCCATGTCCACGTTCATCTGGTCGGCCTCCGTGCGGAAGGCGGCGGCGTCGTCGCGGGCGGGGTCGAACGTGATGGGGTAGAACGACACCTCGTCGGCGTAGCCCTCGCTGACCGAGTGAATCTGCACCTCGCGGAGCGCGCTGATGAGGACCGGACAGACGGTCCTGCAGTTGGTGAAAAAGTACGTGTGGAAGTGCGGCCCGTCGATGTCGCGGACCGACACCTCGCTTCCCGCGATGGGGTCCGAAAGCGTCACGTCGGGGACCTGCTGACCCCACGCCGGGTAGGGCAGGTCCTCGCTGGACACGTCGTTGTCGCGGTCGGGCTTCGACAGCGACACGTTCGGATTGGCGTCGCCGCCACCGAGACAGCCCGCGAGACCGAGCGCCGCGCCCGCCCCGGCGGCGCGGAGATACGTGCGTCGTTTCATTACCCTCGCTAACGGGCCGGTACTCAAATGCCGTTTGGTGTGCGTTTCGAACGCCAGCGCGCGTGTTCTCGTTCCGCACGACCGCGGCGAAATCTTCGACGCACACACCAGAACGGACTTCCCCGCGAGGTCCCTAGCCGGGCGTATGTTCGACGGGTCTCCGTCCCGCCGGGAGTTCCTGAAGGCCGCGGTCGCCGTCGGCGGCGCGGCGGCGCTCTCCGCCTGCCTCGACAGGGCACCGGACGACCCCGTCCCGGCGGGAACCGACGCGTTCGAGACGCTCCCGAGTCGGCAGCACGCGTGGAACGAGTTCTGCCGGGAAGACGACCACGGCAACGTCGAGATGCCCCGCCATCACGTGCTTCTCTATCTCGACCTCGACGGTGAGGGGTCGCCCGACGAGGCCGACCGCGAGACCGTCGAGAACGCCTTCCGCGTCCTCGACCGCGCCTACGAGCGGAGCCACGAGGGCGTCATCTGGTCGGTCGCCTACTCGCCGCGATACTTCGACCGCTTCGACGACCCGCTTCCCGACAGCGTCGACCTGCCCGAACCGCGGGCGCTGTCGCCCTTCGAGACCCCCGAGTTCGACCGACAGGACGCGCTCGTCCACCTCGCGTCCGACCGCGCCGACGTGGTCCTCGAAGCCGAGCAGGCGCTTCTCGGCGAGGTAGACGAGGCCAACGGCGTCGCCGTCGACGCCGACCTCTCGGGCGTCTTCTCAGTAGACTCCCGGCGGACGGGCTTCGTCGGGGCCGGACTCCCGGCAGAGCATCAGTCCGACCTGAACGGCATCCCCGACGGGAATCCCGTCCCCGAAGCGTCGCCGCTGTTCATGGGGTTCAAAGCCGGCTTCGCGAAGAATCAGGCCACCGAGGAGTACGTCACCATCGACGAGGGACCGTTTGCGGGCGCGACCACGAAGCACGTGGCGAACGTCCGCCAGCGCCTCTCGGACTGGTACGACGAGGAAGACCGCTACCACCGGGTCATGAAGTTGTTTTCGCCCGCCCACGCCGAGCAGGACCTCGTCGAAGGCGTCGGCGACAACCTCGGCGACGACAGCGGTATCGACGCGATGCTCGACCGCCTCCGCGACGACGCCTTCGAGTTCGGGCACGTCGGCCACGCCCAGAAGGCCGCCCGCGCCAACCGCGACGACGAGGGCAACGTCAGACTCCTCCGCAGACACTTCGAGTCGGCCGACGACGGCGTGGCGAGCCTGCACTTCCCGTCGCTCCAGCGCGGCATCTCGGCGTTCGAGGAGGTTCGCGAGGCGATGAACGGCACCGACCTGACCGACGTGCCGACCGTCCGCCAGCGCGTCAACAACGGGATTTTAGAGTACATCTTCGTCAAGCGCCGCGGCAACTTCCTCGTGCCGCCGCGAGAGATTCGGTCGCTGCCGACGCCGACCGGCGAGGCACCGGGGCTATACGGCTGAGTCGGCCGCCGAATCCGGGTAACTGCCCTGCTGACTGCGCCCTCAGACGTATCCCAAGAACGACAGCGCCAGCCAAATCTGCCAGAGGCCGGCGAGTACCATCACGACCGCGGCGGCTTTCTGGACCGAGCCAACGTAGCCCGACAGCGACCGGATTCGGTCACCACCGAGCGCGGCCGCAACAGTCACGACCGCGAGCGGGAGCGCCGCGGCCGCGGCGTAGGCCCCCAGCGAGACGACCGCCTGCGCGGTCGGAAGCGCCAGCGACTGGGTGACGACACCGAGGAAAATCGGGACGACACAGCCGGCGGCGGCGAGGCCGTACACCCCGCCGAAGACGGCGAAGCCGGTCACGGACGACCGGTACTCCGGGAGGACGACGTGGAGGCTCGGCGCGCGACCGGTGAACATGAGGACGCCGAAGCCCACGAGCGCCGCGCCGACGAGCGGTTCGAGGAGCGCGAGATGCGAGGCGATTCGGCCGCCGACGACCGCGAGCGCGCTCCCGATAGCGCCGAGGACGAGCAGGGCGGCGAGCGACGCGACCGCCCCGCGGACGGCCACGCCGCCGAGGTCGGCCTCTTCGCGGGAGAGATAGTAGCCGACGTAGCCCGGGAGAAGCGGGTAGGCGCAGGGCGCGAAGAAGGTGGCGACGCCCGCGCTGACGGCGAACGCGAGCGTGCCGGCGAACGCGGAATCGAACCCCAGCACGGGACCGAGACCGAACCCGGGCATCAGGCGACGTCCTCGACGGCGGCGCGGAGGTTCTCCTCGCTGGCGAGGCCGCGGTGCGTCCACGCTATCGACCCATCGGCGTCGAAGACGACGAGGTACGGGAGACCGTTCGCGCGGACCGCGCGCATCAGGTTACTGTCGGGGTCGTGGCCGACCGTCCAGTTCCCGTCGTGTTCGGCCCACCAGTCGCGGATGTCGTCCATCGTGAGGCCGCCGCCGAGGCGCTCGTTCGTCACCGAGACGAACGCCATGTCGTCGCCGAACTCCTCGTGGAGCGTTCGAAGCGACTCCATCTGGGCGACGCAGGGCGCACACCACGTCGCGAAGAGGTCGAGGACAGTCGGCGTCCCTTCCGCGGGGATTTGTGCCTCGCCCGCCGACGACCCCTGTGCCTCGACGGTGTCGACGACGAGCGGGAGGTCGCCGGAGTCGGGCGACGCGTTCGCGGTGGTGGTTCCGGCGGCCGTCTCGTTCGTGTCACCCCCCTCTGCGGGCGTCGCCCCGTCGCCGAGACAGCCCGCGACACCGGCGACGCTCGCGCCCGCGAGAACCGAGAGAAGAGCGCGTCGTCTCATCGGGCGTCACCTCGGCTGGGTCGGCGGGACTGTCGCGTCGCGTGCATGGTCGTGAGTAGTGAATCTCGCCCTAAAGCATCGCTGGTGTCGTGCGCGAATCCCGCGCGAGAGGTGGTGTGGGCGTCGAATCCGATTACCGGGCGTTCTCGACGGCGCTCTGGAGGTCGGACCATCGCGGGGGGACCTGCTCGCCGTTGACGAACACGGTCGGTGTGGCCTGGAGCCCGCGTTCGTCGACGGCCTCGGTTCGCTCGGCCTCGACGAGGGGACGGTAGCGCTCCCGGGAGGCGGCCGCGGCGACAGAACAGCCGTCGAGGTCGGCGTCGTTCGCGAGCGACTGGAGCGTCGACAGCGAGCCCTCGGCGTCGCCGCCGCTGAACTCCGACTGGTTCTCGTAGAGCGTGTGGGCGAAGTCGAAGAACGTCTCGTCGTCGGCCTCGTCCTGAGCGGCGCGGGCCGCCGAAGCGCCCTTCCACGACCACCAGTCGTCGACCGGAATCGGGAAGTCGTGGTGGCGGTAGCGGACGACTCCCTCCGAGACGTACTCGGACCGGAGTTGCGGAGCGACCTCGACCGCGAAGGTCGCGCAGTGGGGACAGGCGAAGTCCTCCCAGACGTCGACGACGACGCTCGCGTCCTCGGACCCGATGACGGGTGTGGGGAGGGAGCTGACCGTGTCGCGCTCGGGAACCTCGCAACCGATAGCGGCGATAGCGTCGTCGCCGGAACCGCCGCTTCCGCCGCCGAGACAGCCGGCGGTGCCCAGCGTCAGCGCACCCGCCGTGGCGGCGAGGTACGCGCGTCGTGTGTTTCGCATGGTCCGGGGTCGGGGACGGACGAACTTAGATTCTCCGAGGCGAATTGCGGGATTTCGGAGGCTCTTGCCGCTTTTCGTGGTTCGATTCGGGAACTGCGGCGACGCGGCGGTCGATGGTTGCCGACCCCTTGCCGCCCCTTTCCTGTCGCCGCTCGAACGACACCGCTTAACCCTCGCGTGGCGTCACCCGACACGTGCCAACCGTCCACTTTCGCGGCCGGGAAATCGAGTGCGACCGCGGGGACGTGCTCCGCGACGTGCTTCGAGCGGCCGGCGAACCGCCGCACAACGGTCACTCATCGTGGTTCAACTGCCGCGGCGGCGGCTCGTGCGGTACCTGCGCCGTCCGGATTCGCGGCCCCGTGACCTACCGGACCAAAAAGGAGCGCCGCCGACTCCGGTTCCCGCCGCACGACCCCGACTCGGGGCTCCGACTGGCGTGCCAAACGGTCGTCCTCGGCGACCTCTGGGTGGAGAAGTACCCCGGGTTCTGGGGCCAACACGTCGAGGGCGACGGTGACGAAGCGGAGGACGCGAAGGACGCGGAAGACGTGCAAGACGTGCAAGACACGCAAGACACGCAAGAACCGACCGGCTGAACCGGCGTCCCGGTCAGTCGCCGGCGACGTGGTCGTACCACGACAGCAGGTCGTCGCGGTCGCGGGTGTCCGCCGGGAGCTCCGAGACGCGGAACCACCGCGCGGCCGAGATTTCTTCGTCGGGGTCGTTCACGCTGAGTTCCGCGGCCTCGTCGGCGCGGGCGCGGTAGACGGGCATCACGCCCCACGTCTGGTGGCCGTCGCACCGGATGTCGACGCGGGTGGCCATCGCGAGGCCGCCGTAGTCGGCGGTGATGCCGGCCTCCTCGGCGAGTTCGCGGCGGGCGGCCTCGGTGAACCCTTCGTCGCCGTCGACGCCGCCGCCGGGGAGGACCCAGAGGTCGACGCCCTCGTGGCGGACGAGCAGTATCTCGTCGTCGCGGCGGCGGACGACGGTGTGGACGCCGTAGGGCGTCCCCGTGGACTTCACTCTGGAGGCGAGCGTCCGAAACCGCGGGCGGGAGACGCGGCGGGTGTGGACCGGTTCGAGGTAGTCGGCGTCGGCGTGGCTCCGGCGCAGGCGGTGGTAGGCCTGCTCGGCGCGCTGTCGCGCCTCGTCGGCGAGGAACCACAGGTCGTCGACCGTCATCGGCGCGCGTCCGGCGGTCGATGTGCGAGCGGGCGACTCGGCATAGCTCACGGTTCGGCGCGACTCCACAAATCGGCTTCGACACGCGCCGTCGCGAGGTGGAGCCGGCGACTTCGCGGCCAATCATCGCCCTTTTATCCGGTGACGCGGAACCTGTGCGTATGAGCTTCGAGAAAGACGACAAGGTCGTTCTGCACGACAAGCACAGCGAGTTCGACGGCGAGACCGGCACGGTCACGCAGGTCATCGAGAGCATGTTCGGCGAGCCGACCTACACCATCAGCTTCGACGAGGGCCAGGAGGTCGGCATCGCGCAGGACCAGCTCGAAGCGGCCGACGACGACGACGAAGCCGACGAAGAGTAATCGACTGACGACCGACCGACGCCTCCCTGACCCACTATGCCACGCGTTCCGTTCCACTACATCGACCTCCGGACGTTCTGCTACGAGACGGAAGACGAAAAACGGGTCGAGGAGGCGCTTCGGACGTTCCTCCCCGACGAGTTCGACGTCGACCGCGTCGAGAGCACCGGCCACCACGGCGACCGCATCATCGTCTTCTCCGCGCGCGTCGAGCGCGCCAACGACGTGCGGCACGTCCTCGCCAAGATTCGTGACCTCCCCGACTTCGAGACGCTGCTGGACGAACTCGACCAGCGCGTCACGGACAACACGGAGTTCTTCCTGCGGCTGGACAAACAGGCCGCATTCAAGGGCGAGGCCCGCCGCGGCGGGGGGCTCACCCTCCGCGCGAAAGTCGAGGCCTACCCGGCGAAGAAAGAAGCCGCGGTGGAGAACGCCCGCGAAGCCCTCCTCGGCGACGAGTAGGGCCGCAAGCCAGTCGTTCAAGCGGTTCCGAGTGCGCTATTTTACTGGTCTTTCCACTTGATGGAACAGCCCTGCGAGGGGGACTCCTCGACGGGGATGTCGTCGCCGGCGAGGAGTGCCTCTACGGCCGTGCGCATCTCGTAGTCGGAAACTTCGTCGTCGGGGCTCATCGCGTCGTCGATGCGGGAGTGGAACGCGAGTTCGAAGCCGTCGCCGGTGTTCTCGAAGAGGAACGGGTCGGGCGTACAGACCGCGCCGTACTCGGCGGCGACCGCCTGCGACTCGTCGCGGAGGTAGGCGGTGTACCCAATCGTGCCGTCCTCGACGAGTTCCTGCATCTTCTCGAAGGAGTCTTCGGGGCGGTCCTCGGCGTCGTTGGGGTTGATGCCGACGACCGCGAGGTCGTCGTAGGCGCTCGCGAGGTGGTTCAGTTCCTCGAACTTCGCCTTCGCGTACGGACAGTGGTTGCAGGTGAAGACGAGGAGGAGCGCGTCGTAGTCGGCGAACGACGAGAGGGAGTACGTCTCGCCGTCGGTGCCGGGGAGTTCGAAGTCGGGGGCGGCGTCGCCGCGTTCGAGTTCGGAGTCGGATTCCAGGAGTACCATGTCGGCGCGTTGGCCCGCGAGCATGAAAAGCGGTTGGCCCGCGGCAGTTCCGCGTCGCCTTCGGCGGCTCCGAGATGACTGCTCAGTCGATGGAGACGAGGGCGATTGCGAGGACGGCGAAGGCGATACCGGCCACCTTGCGAACCGTCAGCGGCTCGCCGAGCGCGACGATGCCGACGACCGACGAAATCGCGAGGAACATCCCGAAGATGGGGGCGACGATGGAGACGGGGCCGAGCGCGAGCGCCCGGTAGTACGAGAGGATGCCGACCGCGAGACAGGCGCCGGCGGCGAGGACGTAGGGGAGTTTCGAACTCACGACCGAGTCCGTGACGCTCTGCCCGGAGACGACGATGACCCCGACGGTTCCCACGACCAGCACGGTGTTGGCGACCAGCGCGGCCACGTCGCTCGGAATCTTCCCCTGTCCCGTCGTCGCCACTTTCATCAGCGGCGCGACGAGGGAGTAGGCCCCGAGCGCGACGACCGCCCACGAGATGTAGTTCACGGATAGAATGCGGCCCCGAGTCGTGTATAGGGTTACGATTCGGGGTCGAAACCGCGTGAGCAAGCGGCGGCAACACGAGGACGGAGTCGGGTAACTCAGTTTAGAATCAAGTATAAAAAACGAGTTCGAGTAGACGATGTATACCATATGTGCTCCAGGTGCGAATTTTTATCAAGTATTATCGCATAATAGTGTGTATGTCTCAGGAAGTACAACCCTCAGTCATCGCGCACACGTGGGACGACCCGACTCGGTGTCCGTTCTGTCTCGACGAACTGGAGAGCGCAGGAGAGGGATTCATGGACCACCTCGAAGAGAGCCCCATCTGTCAACAGGGGTTCGGGATGTGGCGCGACGCGGTCGCCGACGACGTTCGCGGCGAGTGGTCCGGATAGCGACCAAAAACGGTTGTTTTCCGCAACTCGGTCGGTTCACTCGGGAGCGATGCCGAGTTGCGACAGCATGGTCATGATGTCGGTGCTGTTCCACTCTTCGACGCACAGCCCGCCCTCGTAGCGCGCCTGCACGATACCCCACGTGTCCATCTTGCGGTGGGTCGCGGGGATGTCGCCGCGAGCGCTTCGGAGCGTTCCGTCGTGAGTGCCGGTCAGGCGATACCGGGCGTACACGCTGTCGTCTCGCGCCGACACGTCGAACAGTTCCACGTGGAAGTCGGAGAAGGCGTCGTGGTACCGCCGCGCCCACTCCTCGACCGCATCGGTCCCGATGATGCCGTCGGGGTCAGAGAAGGCGTGGACCTCGACCAGCGGGTCGTACTCCTCTCTGATGACCTCGTACTCGCGTTTGTTCCACAGTTCGTCCGCCACGCGCATGAACGAGTCTCGGTGCTGTTGTTCTTTCTCGGATGTTGCTGCCATTTCCACCACCGTTCGGAGAGATGCGCGACGCCCGCTTAGTTATGAATTGTTGTCATCATGAACGTGTCCGAAGAAGGGAATCAGGATTCGGGCTTCCGTGACCGACAAGTGTCAATGGATTTAAATTTATAGGGGCGGAATCGTGGGGCATGTCCGCTGCAGTCTCACCGATTTCGGTGTTCGTTCCGGCGCTCGTCTTCGGCGGCGCGGGGTTCGCGTTTCTGGGGCCGTTCGGTGCCGGGTTCGGCGCGGTCGTCGGCATCGCGCTCGGGGTGCTCGTGGGTCGAGGAGACGAGTTCTGAGCGCGAAGCATCGGGGCGACCGGGAGCGTGAACGCGCCGTCGTCAGTCGCTCGGGGCGGCCTGCGGCCGCCGCGCCGACCCGTCGACCCGGCCGAGGAGCCACCGGGTCAACCCGAACGAGAGCAGGCCGAGGACCGCCACGACGCCGAAGGTGACGTGCACGCCGGCGAGGTCGATGAGCGCACCGAACGCCGGGGGCGCGACGGCCCCGCCGAGCGAGATGCCGATGGTGACGACGGCGAAGTTCTTGCCGAGGTCGGCGCGCTCCGAGAGGCGGTCCGCGAGGGTCGACCGCGCCGGCCGAGAGACGCTGATAGTCCCGCTGAAGGGGAGAATCAACACGACGAGCGCGAGCGGGAGCGACCCGCTCGCCAGGAGCGCCGCCAGTCCGGCGAGCGCGGCGTAGCCGCCGAGGGCGACGGTACCGGGGCCGACGCGGTCGGTGAGCGCGCCGCCGACGAGAATCGTCCCCGCGCCGACGACGAGCATCCCCGAGACGAGGAGGTTCGCCGTTCCCGGCGCGATGTCGTAGCCGGCGGTGAGCAGTTGCGGCGAGTACGTGCGGATGCACCACGCGGCCGCCGAGGTGAGAAACGAGAGGAGCGCGAGGCCCATCAGCCCCGCCGACGAGAGGAGTGCCGACGCGCCCCGCCGAACGCCCGCGAGCGTGGGGCGAGACGACGGGCGGTCCTCCGCCGCCGGCTTCTTGATTCGCTCGGGGAAGCCGCGGGCGACCGGGAGCGCGACGAGCGCGAACGCCGCGCCGAAGACGGCGATGGCCGCGACGGTCCAGCGCCAGCCGAACCCGAGCGCGCCGACG
>NZ_JAMYJY010000054.1:0-24293 GCF_024136985.1 Haloferax sp. AB510 | reverse complement strand
CTGAGGAGACCGAAGAACGAGTACAATTTGAAGTTCATGAGCGGGGAGAACGGGTCTTTCTATATACTGAGATTGGGGAACGTGCGGTCCATGCTCACGGTGATGTTGGAAAACGAGGACCACTCCATACCAGTGCAGCAGGAAAGGCGATGCTTGCTGCCATGTCTGATCAAGAGGTCGAGAGCATCATCAAGGACAAAGGCTTAGAAGCGAAGACAGAGAACACTATCACCGATATAGATTCCCTCTTTGAGGAGCTTGAGGAAATTAGAGAGAAGGGGGTCGCCTTCAACCGAGAAGAGACGAATCTTGGGATTCGTGCCGTTGGTGCTTCTATAACCCGTCCAAACGGAGTTGTACTTGGCGCTATCAGCGTCTCAGGTCCCGCTCATAGACTTTCTGGAGAGCTATTTAACGAAGAACTTCCCAAAAAGATACGCGGAACCGCACAAGAAATCGAACTGAACCTTGAGTATTGGTCCTGAAGTTGGACTTGTAGGCTGGTATTCACACCTTCATTGTGAGAAATGAGACAGTTGGAGAACGTTCCACTGTACAGAAGCGCTTACCCCATTGATCTATACATGGTCGTTACAATTGTAGTAATGTAATGCAATCCGTCAGCGGGGATCTACGGTGTGGTGTGATAAGTCGATTTTTCTGGCATCCACTCAGCGTGGAAACACTAGATAGGGCGGGACACAAGAGCAAACGATTTCCGTTCTTCTACAGGTCGTTTGTCACGGAATCTGACCACTGGCGACCCGCATCGATACCAACACGTGAATATCATGAGAGCGTCCATGTGTAGCAGTTTGTTGATTTCAGAGAGTCGCTTTGACAGCGTGTTTGAGTGCTTCTCGACCGGGTTTTCTGAAGAGTTCGCTGCTAGCTGATAGGCGCGAAGATACTGTGTCAACTTGTCGTTCGAGACGCCTTGATACGGCGAGAGCCATGCGTCGCTGGCGCGACAGTGGCTCTCGCAAGTGTTAACGTGGACGTCTCCATCAGCGTACTCGCCGTCACCGTGGACGACGTATTCGCGGGTGAACCTATCGTCGTCCTTTAGTGGGTCGTATGCCCGCTGAGACGTTCACTCGTCGGTACAGCCGCCGGTGGCAGATCGAGGACGTTGCGGTACGACTCATCGAGGTAAATCCGCAGATAGTGTTGTCGACGTTTTTCGGAATTTGATATAGCGATATATGGTTTCTCTGCTAAACTCGCAAACTCACCGATGTTTTGCTAATCCTCATTGTCTACTACGGACAACGACACTAGTACAATATTCAAATATAGTTCACAATCGCTGATTGTCTCGAAAATCACGTATTCAGATTCGGATCGGTCGACAGAGGTCCGATTTGGGTGCTTCGACCCCGGGGTTGTGGACCGAACGAGCAACTCACAGATGAGATATCGAACTTGGTCGATGAGTTGTTTCCTGGTACATCGACAGTCCAGTACTGCAATTTCTGTCGAAACGTAACGTAGCCAGTCGGCCGTTAGTTCTGGAAATAGATCGCTTTGGCCCTCACGAACCGGTTCTGCGGTGGTTCGGTGTGGCCCCGACCTCCCTTCACGCGTTTTTCGTCTCGTACTATAACCCGACAGTCGCGGAGCTCATAAACTGTATAAAGCGATATCTATCTTCTTCGTCTGAGGATTTTCAGACCCAGCGTAACGGCCCAAGAGGTGATCAAAGTGGAGCACCGTCGTCCGAGCAGCCAGCGAGCCGTTCCAATTATCTCAGCGAGCATCGGGTGTAACACTCGACGATTCAGCAGTCACCACCTCCAGCTCGTTCCGATTCTGCGTTAATTTTAAATAAAATGAAAATCTGGATAACACGGATAGCTGTGTAATGTGTGTGGTTCGTTCTCATTCGCTCTCGCATCCCGAAATCGAAGGCTTTGACCGCTCAAAAAGCGTCGAACGTTTCGGACTGCAAGCGACGGTAGCCCGAGAATACAGCACAGCGATAGCCAACCCCGGCACGAAACTGACGAACGAATCGATATCCGACTCGTAGCACAACTGCTTTCCACGACGAAAGTGAACACCGCCAGTATGCGAACTGGTGTCATCATCGCCGGCGGGTACTCGACGCGATTCGGTGAGGAGGACAAAGCAGTCGCTTCGCTGGCTGGAACGCCTCTCATCCGCCGCGTCGCCGACCGGATGTCGGGTGTCATCGACAGCCTCGTCGTCAACTGCCGACCGGAGCAGACTGCTGCGCTCCGAACCGCGCTCGACGGCTACGACCACCCGATAACGATTGCGGAGGACGCGGACTGCGACGAGGGCCCGATGTCGGGAATTATGACGGGGCTTCGAGCCGCGGAGACGGAGTACGCGTTCGTCGCCGCCTGCGATATGCCCTTTCTCGAACCCGCGCTCATCGACAGACTGTTCGAGCGGGCAGCCGGCCGCGATGCCGCCGTGCCACGGGTCGGTGACGGTTGGTTCCAGCCGACGTACGCGGTGTACCGGGCCTCGGCGATGGCCGACGCTTGCGAAGCCGCGCTGGCCGAGGGGAGCTACAAAATCATCGACCCGCTGTTCACGCTCGACTACGTCGTCCTCGGGGAGGACGAGGTGCGCGAGTACGCGACTCTCGATACCTTCGAGAACATCAACACTCCCGACGAGTTCGCTCGCGCGGCGGAACAGTTGCGCTAGCGCTCTACGACCGACACGACGGGTTCGGACGCCGTCAACTGCGTCAGTACGACGTGCGGGACGTCCGACCGAGCAAGGATGTCCGACGAAATATCCCGTGCGACAGCCTCGTGGGCCGCGTCATCGACCTTATTCAGTACGGGAACGACCGTCGCACCGTCGGGGACGTCCGCGCGGCCGCCGCGCTCGCTGGTGAGCACGGTTGCGACGTCCTCCGGGCGAATCGTGTCGCCGAGTTCGAGGTCGGTGAGAGCGGCAACCCGCTCCGGGCGGTGGACGCACGCATCGGTAAGTGGCTCACCGACCGCGTGGACGCTCGCGATGGGGAGGACGGTGTCGGCAGTCGCCGGGAGCTGTGGTTCGCGGTCACCCGGGGCCTTGAACTCGCGCATCCGCGCGCCGTCGGCCTTCACCAACACCGCGTCGGCGGCACCCGACTCCCCGATGGCGTTGACCACGTCGGGGTCGTACCCGCGGTAGCGGTCGTCGCGGTCACGGTCGGGGACGACGCCCACCGGCCAGTCAGTCGCCCTTTCGAGCGCGGCGACCGGCGTGTCGGTTACGACCACGTCGGCGACGTGCTGGTCGAAGATGGGGATGCGGACCGTCGCCGTCACGACGGCGCGGTCGAGCCGGCGCGCCAGCGCGTACAGCGTGGACTTTTTCCCGCCCGCGCCGACGACGCAGACCACGCCGCGTCGAGCGCAGAGCGCATCAGCGAGCGTCATGTTCGTTCTCCGGGGTGTGCGCGGTTCGTCGTCCAGCCGTTCGTGCAGTGTTCAAGCATCGAGGATGTCAAAGTCATCGGTGAGTTCGGTAAGGCCGAGGCGGTCGATAGTCTGGGTCGTCGGCACGCCGTCGTCGTTCCAGCCGCGGCGGCGATAGTACGCGTCGAGCATCGAGTCGAAGTCGTCGCGGTCGACGGTCGCACCGGCTCGGGGCCCCGTCTCAAGCGGCTCTTGGAGTGCGGCCGGGAGCGAGTCGTCCTCGCGCGAGATGCCTTCGCGGACGTTGAACAGCCGCGTCACGTTCCAAATCCGCTCGCCGATTGTGGCGAGTCCGCCGACGGTTTCGAGGCCGACCGACTCGAGCCACTCCCGACCGAGGTCGGCGAGCGCGTCGCCGAAAAAGTCATCGGCGATGAGGCTCCAGAGCATCGACCGCCGGTTCTGTTCGCGGATGACCTCCGCCGCGGTCCGGTCGGCCCCCCAGTCTCCGTCGAACGCCTCGCGTTCGATGGGTCGCGCCCGTCGATGGCACGCCCCCCGGTCGCTGGTCGCGTACGCGAGTGCCATGCTCTGCGCGCCGCGCGGGTCGTAGGCCGGTAGCTCCATCGACTTCACCGTGGGGATGAGGGCTCGGCCGCCGAACCGCGTTGCCGCCGCTTCGACCCCCTCCGCGAGCGCGTCGCCGAGGTCCGATTCGCGTTCCGCAATTTCCGCTAAGAGGGCCCGCGCGCCGTCGGGCTCACCGAACGAGAGCGAGCGGTCGAGTACGTCGGCTGCGTTGGCCTTGACCGTCCACGCGACCGCACTCCCGGCGCTAATGAGGTCCATCCCGAGGCGGTCGCAGGTCTGTCCCAATACAGCGACGGCGTCGAAGTCGTCGATGTCGAGTCCGGCTCCGAGCGTCATCGCGGTGGCACCGCGTGGGACGTGGTCGCCTTCCTCCGTAGCCACGCGATACCCGCCCGGAGTCTCCGTGTCGGCGTGTTCGCGGCCGACGGCCCGGTCTTCGACTGTCGCGATACCTAACTCGTCCGCCGCTTCGAACTGTCCGTCGCTCCAGCCTCGCGTCGAAAGTGCGCCGATTTCGTTCGCGAAATCGATCGTCTCGACGGTTCCACTGGCCTGAAGCCACCGCCCGGTGGCGGTCTCTCGGTACTTCGCCGCGTAGGCCGCTCGCAGGTCGTCCAAACCGTCCGGAGGGTCTCCCCGCGCGACGATTGCCTTCAGCCGCTTCGAACCCATCACCGCGCCCGCTCCCCCTCGACCCGCGTGGTGGTCTCCGGCATCGGACGCGATAGTGGCGTATGCGACCTGTCGTTCTCCCGCGGGGCCGATACACGCGACAGACGAATTCGGGAACGCCCGCGCCGTTTCGACCGTCCCGGCCCCCCACGTCTCGGCGGGTTCGATTGTAGCGTCCCCGTCTTCGATGACGAGGTGAACGGGCTCGGACGCGACACCCGTCACGAGCAGGCCCATGTGCGTCCCGAGCGCGCCGGCCAGGGTGTCGGGGAACTCGCCCCCCGCGTACGAGTCGAGAAAACACCCCGTCAACGGGGACTTCGTGATGGCGGCGTATCTCGAATCGCCCGGGAGATAGCCCGAAAGCGGGCCGAGCATGAACAGAATCGCGTTCTCCTCGCCGAGCGGGTCGACACCGGCGTCGAGTTCGCCGTAGAGATACCGGGCGCCCAACCC
This sequence comes from Haloferax sp. AB510, assembly GCF_024136985.1. Taxonomy (NCBI): domain Archaea; kingdom Methanobacteriati; phylum Methanobacteriota; class Halobacteria; order Halobacteriales; family Haloferacaceae; genus Haloferax; species Haloferax sp. AB510. The sequence continues at coordinate 19,185 of NZ_JAMYJY010000054.1, read as the reverse complement.
TTTGCCGCCGACGTATCGCCGTCGCCACTCGTCCGGAATCGGCGTGCTCTCGACCGAATCGGCGGACAAGTCAACCCACAGGAGTCGGTCAGCGATTGGAGGTGCCATCTGGTCGTTCGTCAGTACCGGCGACCAAAAAGATGTGCCGTTCTCGCGGACCGCCAAGCGAGTTCGGTGGCGCGAACGCCTCCGCCAAAGCCGTACTCCTCGGCTCGCTCGGAAGACGAGGCTTGACGCGAACCGACGGGAAACCAGACATGTAACTGAAAATATATGATGTGTTTTCACCGTTGGAGTTCGGAGAACAGCGGGTTCTGCCCCCTGTGTGGTCGACCGTCCCAGTCTTCATTACGACCACTCCCGAGGCGTCACACAGCATCGACATGTCTACAACGGAAATACCGATTACGGTCGTTAGCGGTCCACTCGGCGCGGGTAAAACGACGTTGGTCAACCGACTCCTGAACGACCCCGGTGACAGGGAGATAGCCGTCGTCGTCAACGACATGGGCGAACTGAACGTCGACGCGGAGTTAGTTGCGTCCGAGTCGGACGACGGGGTCATCGACCTCTCGAACGGGTGTATCTGCTGTCGGCTACAGGACGACCTCGTGACCGAGGTGACGCGGCTGGCGGAGAACCGCTCGTTCGACTACCTTCTCATCGAAGCCTCGGGCATCAGCGAACCGCTCCCGATTGCACGGACGCTGGCGAGCGAGTCGAACGAGGGCGGTCTGCCGGAACAACTCCGGTTGGACACCACGGTCTCGGTCATCGACGCCTACGGGTTTTGGAAGGCGTTCGACCCGGCGGAGTCGCTTCCGGACGCCGCCCCCGACCCGGAGCGTCCGCTGACGGAGGTACTCGTCGAGCAGGTCGAGTTCTGTGACGTGCTGTTGCTGAACAAGTGCGATATGGTCCCCGACGATGCGTTGGACGCCGTCGAGGCGGAGATTCGAGAACTCCAGCCGCGTGCGAGCCTCCACCGGACGACGTACAGCGAAGTCGCCCCGGACCGGGTTCTCGATACGGGGCGCTTCGATTTCGAGGCGGCGAAGCGCCACCAGGGGTGGAAGCAGGCCCTCGCGGGCGACGGGACCGAGGCGGACCACGACCACGACACCGACCACGACCATACCCACGACGAGGGCGTCTCGGCAGCGACGGCCCACGGCGTCGAGTCCTTCGTCTACCGTCGAGACCGTCCGTTCCATCCGCAGCGCCTCGACGCGTGGCTCGACGACTGGCGGGGGAACGTCGTCCGCGCGAAGGGGTTCGCGTGGGTCGCGAGTCGTCCCGAGGCGGTCCTCGGCGTGAGTCAGGCGGGACCGTCGGTGCAGGCCGGTCCCATCGGTCGATGGGGAGATGATGACCCCGAGACGCGACTCGTGTTCATCGGCCGCGACCTCGACGAAGACGCAGTAACCCGAGAACTCGACGAGTGTCTGGCGACGACGGACGAGCGAGGGGCGGCGTACCCCGACGACCCGTTTCCCCGTGAGTCCGCCTGATACATAGTGCGAGCGCATACCCGCGTCTTCAGGCGCGGGTCAAGCGGACAATAGCGTACACAACCACCGACGGTAGTACGGCTGGATTTCCCACCGTGTAAGGTGGTTTTAAGACACACGTTACGTATAGTGTGTAGTACGGATGAAGACCACACGGCACGCAACGTACAACCTCAACTACCACATAGTGTGGATACCGAAGTCTCGCAGAACCGACGGTTCTGCGGACATCGCGGAACAGGGTTCCGCTCAGTACCGTCGGTCGGTACTCGTCGGTGACGTTGCAACCCGTGTGCGAGACATCCTCCACGAAATCGCTGACGAGAAGGGGTTGGAGATTATCGACCTCACTGTCCAACCCGACCACATCCACCTGTTCGTCAGTAGCCCGCCGAAGCACGCTCCGTCACTTCTCGCCAACTGGTTCAAAGGCATCAGTTCGCGGAAGTACAACCACCGACACGCCGACCACGACAGTGAGAAAATCAAGTGGGTGCGAGGCTATTACGCGGGGACAGCAGGACACGTTTCGAGTGAGACTGTCGAGAAGTACATCCAGCGTCACGAGGAGGACGAACAGTGACCGAACTCACCGAGACGCTGGAACTGAAGCTTGTGGAACCGAACACCCACAAGCATCGGAAATTCTGTGAGACGGAACAGGCGTACCAAGACGCCCTTGAATCCGCGTTCAACGCTAACTGCACCACACAGTCGGCGGCGAACGACGTGGTAGTCAACTACGACCTGAGCGGCTACGCCAAGAACGCGCTCAAGAAGTACGTCCCACAACTCTGTGGCGGAAGCGACGCCAAAGAGCTTCACGACGACCACCCCGTTCGGTTCACGAACGAAGGCCCGAAGCTCGACCACAAGCCACAGAACGCTATCGAGTGGTACGTCAAAATCCCGCACCACGACGACTACAACCTCTGGTTGCCCGCGCAACCGAATCCCGAACAGCGAGAGTGGTTGGAAGCGTTGCACGCAGGAGACGCAAAGATGGGCGAATGTCGGTTGTTCGACCGTGACGGCGAGTGGTACTTTCACATCGTCGCCACGCGGGACGTGGAGGAACGAGAGACCAGTTCGGCGGAAACGCCGATTGGGGTAGACATCGGGGAAGCCTCTTTGTTAACGGTGTGTCACGGTGACGAGCGCGGCTCCCCGACTGCACCCAACCTCTGGAACGACGAAGGCAAGCGAGTACGGCAACTCCGTGAGACGTACTTCACGGCGACTCGACGCCTTCAAAAACGCGGAAGCGAACGTATCGCTGAATCCTACGGCGACGAATTGTGGCGACACATCGACCACATCCTTCACACGGTCACGTCGGAGGTCGTCTCCTACGCCGACCGATTCGAGAATCCCGTGTTGGTTCTGGAAGACTTGACGCACATCCGTGAGAACATGGACTACGGCGCGTTCATGAATCGACGGCTTCACGGATGGGGCTTCGCCAAGATGCACGCTCAGATTCGCTACAAGGCGTCTGAGAAAGGGATTCGTGTGGAGACAGTGAATCCCGCGTACACCTCGAAAACGTGCCACTGTTGCGGAGAGACGGGCTACCGTCCGAAGCAGGCGACGTTCAAGTGTTCCAACTCGGCGTGTTGGGTTTCGGAGTACCAAGCAGACGTTAACGCCGCGCTCAATATTGCAGACCGCTACCTCAGTGGAGAGAGTCATCCAAGAGAACACACGGCTGGCGATGACTCGGCTGAGGAAGGGGGACGTTTGACCGTCCCACAAGACAGCCAAGCCGATGCTGACACCCAGCAAGAGACGCTTGGAACGTATGCGTCTTGAAACCTTAGGGCCGCACTCGGCCTGAAATCCCATGGTGGGATTCCCGCGTTGACGAGACGCTCTGCGTCTCGTTCGCACACCAGAACGCTGTGCGTTCTGGGGACGACTTTAGGCGCGGGAGGAGGTCAATAGGCCGCGCCGAAGTCGACCTCGTCTCGGAGTTCGTCCCACGACTCGTGGAAGCCATAGGTCGACTCCGACTCACCGCTGATCACCGTCTGATACACCTCGTCGTACTCCAACAACTGCGTCCAACCGTCGTGGTACCGGTAACTGCAGTACTGACACATAGAACGCGATACCGGACAAACCGGCAAAGGAGTATCGGTGGGAACCGAGTTGTGAGGCTCCGCTACTCCTACTCCTAGGGTTCCAGCAGGACCTTGGTGACGCCCTCTTCGCGGTTGTCGAACTTCTCGTACATCTCGGGTGCGTCTTCGAGGCCGACGCGGTGGGAGACGACCCAACTCGGGTCGGCGCGTCCCTCGATGATCATGTCGCGGAGTTTTCGGTTGTACTCCTTGACGTTACACTGGCCGGTGCCGAGGGCCTGACCCTTCTCGAAGAGGAGACCGAAGTCGATGCCGAGGCGGCCCTGCGCGGCCATCTCGTCGGGAGCGCCGGGGTCGTCGGGCACGTAGAGACCGGGGATGCCGAGTTCGCCGGTCGGTCGGACCGTCCGAATGAGGTTGTTGATGACGACGGCCGGGTTCTCCCGGGCGGGGTCGTACGCGGAGTCGGCTTCCTTGTCCGGGTCGATGGCCTGGTAGCCGACCGCGTCGACGCCCTTGTCGACGCCGCCGCCGTGAATCTCTTTGATCTGTTCGACGGGGTCGCCCTCCTCGAAGTTGATGGGCGTGGCGTCACAGTGTTCTTCGGCGAGCGCGAGGCGACTGGGAACGCGGTCGACGACGTAAATCTCGGCCGCGCCCTTGAGTTTGGCGCTGTAGGCGGCCATCAGGCCGACCGGACCGGCGCCGTAGATAGCGACGGAGTCGCCGGATTCGAGATTGGCGAGTTCCGTGCCGTGCCACCCCGTCGGGAAGATGTCCGCGAGCAGCGCGAACGAGTCCTCGTGCTCCCGCCCGTCGGGTAGCTTGAGCGCGTTGAAGTCAGCGTACGGAATGCGGAGCTTCTCGGCCTGCCCTCCCTGATAGGGGCCCATGGCGACGTAGCCGTACGCTCCCCCGGCGAAGCCCGGGTTGACGTTCGTACAGAAGCCGGTGTAGCCGTTCTCACAGTTCTCACAGAAACCACAGGCGACGTTGAACGGCGCGACGACGCGGTCGCCGACTTCGAGACCGCTGACGGCATCGCCGACTTCTTCGACGATACCCATATTCTCGTGGCCGAACACGATTCCCGGTTCCGCGGCCGTCCGTCCCTCGTACATGTGCAGGTCGGACCCGCAGATACAGGTCGTCGTGATGTCGATGACGACGTCGTTCGGGTGTTGAATCTGGGGCTCTTCGACCGCTTCGACCGCGACCTCTCGTTCGCCTTTGTAGACGACTGCGTCCATAGACATTGTGTGAACTCCACTCAACCTCTGCGAACGGTCACCATTTATAGCTCGGGTGGACTTCATTTTCATAAAATCTGATATATTGCGGTTGAGTTGAGTAGTGTCGTCCATTCTCAAACTACCAGATATTTTACTATCTGTGTCCTCTCATGCCGCACTCGTCCGGAAAACACACCCACGACGGCCCGGTTCCGCCTCGTAGCCGACGGCCCCGGCCCCGCTCGGCGCTCTCTTCCGGACCGACCGTTGATGCACCGTCTCCCTGCCACCTGTAACGGTAGTCGTCAACTCGCGTGTGCGCCGAGACATCCCACAAGCACTCCGGTTTCTTACATGACGTGTGCGGCTTCAGTCCCCGAACTGGATTTAATACGGACCGTCCGCAACGGCCGGCCATGAAGCGCACGATTAGCACTTCGGATGCCCCGGCGGCTGTTGGCGCGTACAGTCAAGCGACGACGAACGGCGAGCTACTCCTCACCGCGGGACAGCTCCCGCTCACGCCCGACGGTGAGCTACTCGACGACGCCTCGGTCGGCGACCAGACGAAGCAGTGTCTCGAAAACGTGGCGGCGATTCTCGCCGCCGAGGACGCGTCCTTAGGCGACGTGCTCAAAACGACCGTCTTCCTCGACGACATCGACGACTTCGAGGAGTTCAACGAGGTTTACGGCGAGTTCTTCGACGAAGACCCGCCGGCGCGGAGCGCGGTCGAGGTCGGAAACGTGCCGAAAGGAGCCGCGATAGAAATCGAAGCAGTCGCGGTGACCGAGTAGACGAAACGCCGCTGACCTCTGAAGGGCGCTCGACGATTCCAACGCGCCCGGCATTTTTCGAGCCGACACGTCCCGAGAGAATGCACTTCCGAGCAGTCGGTGCTATAACCGTCGGCTACTCCAATCGCATGTTCTCGGCTCGCTCGGCCGCGAGGTCGGTAATCTCCTCGATGTCGCTCTCGGAGCGGTCCGCGAGGACGCGAACCAACATTCCGAGTTGGACCGCCGCCGTCTCGCGTAACTCCGACGCCTCTTCGGTGTCGTTGGCGAAGTAGTACTCCTGTCGACCGTCGTCGTGGACGAGTCCGGTGTACACGGACTGGACGTCGTCTTCGCGAGTCGCGTCGGCCGCCTTCTCTCGCACGTCGTCGAACCGTGGGTTGGTCATCATCACGGTAGACAACGCGTCGCCGCCTTAGCTTTTTGCTCCGCTCACTGTCCCGTCTGGGGCAGTCACCTGTCTCCCCGCCCACTCGCGCTCGTGCCGATTTCGAGTTCGGTTTCCCGGACACGTCGAAGTCGCACTCCGACGCGAGTTGGTTGGGATGATTTTTTAAGCCCGCCGTGTCTCTTCAACTGTGAGAATGAGTCGCACAGGAAACGCAGTCCGGTCGCCGGTACTCCGGGTCTCGGGAGCCGGGCGGACGGAACACGGCGAGCGCGCTTTGAGCGCCGCACGCGGTACCGCCGACTCCGTCACGGTCCTCCGGACGGGACCCACCGGAATCAGCGAGTACGACCCGTTGGTTCTCGCGACCGACGCGGGGCGGACCGCGTTCTTTCCAGCCCCGGAGCCATCGAGGGTCCGAGACCTCGTCGCCGCCATGGAAGAAGGGGAGTTACCAACGGACGGTGCCGAGGCAGTCGTCGAACACGACGCCGAGGCGGCGACGCTCCCAGTTCCGACCGACGGGCCGCTCGCGGTGGGAAATCGGCGCGTCCTCGGTCCCTGTGGGTGGGTCGACCCGCTGGACCCGACAGCGTATCAGTTCTACTCGCTCGATAGGGACGCGGGCGCCATCGCGGACGCCGGACTCGTCGGTCGAGGCAGAGGCGACGCCGCCGCTGACGACCAGGTCGCAGAGTCTTGGCGGCGCGCGCGAGAGACCGACGGCGACCCGGTCGTCGTCGTGAACGCGAACGACGCGGACGACCGCCAGCGCGCGGACCGAACGCTCCTCGCCGGGTCGCCGATGTCGGTGCTCGACGGAGTGGCGGCCGTCGCCGAGTACATCGGGACGACTGACGCGGTCATCCACCTCGCCGAGACCGACACCGAACTCCAAGCACATCTTCAGGAGGCCATCGACGCCGCCGCAGACGAACTCCCGGTCGTGCCGGGAGTCGTCACTGGTCCGGACGAGTACCGCGCCGGCGAGCCGACGGCGGCGCTGGAAGCGATAGAGGGTGCGGATAGAATCGAGCCCCGTCTCCAGCCGCCGACACCGGCCGAGTACGGACTCTACGGTCGCCCCACGGTCATCCATACGCCGCGGACCTTCGCCCAGATACGTCTCGCGCTCTCGGACTCCGAGGGCACCGATAGAGACGCCGAATCGACGACGCGACTGCTAACTGTCACCGGCGACGTGACCGCGCCCGCGACGATAGAGGCCGGTTCGGACGCCCACCTCTCGGCGGTTCGGAACGCCGTCGAACTGGAGGGGTCGTTCAAGATGGCCTGCGTTGGCGGGGTTTTCGGCGGCCTCACCCGGACGTTGGACGTCACACCGACCGCGGCCGGACTGACTGCGGCCGGCCTCGGAACGGAAGGCGTCGTCGAACTGTTGAACGACGAGCGGTGTGCAGTCGCGACTGCCGGAGAGCGAGCGCGCTTTGCCTCGGAAGCCAACAGCGGGCGGTGCGTGCCGGGACGGGAGGGAACCGTCCAACTCACCGAACTGTTGCGAGCGGTCTACCGAGGCTCGTTCGACCGTGGGAAGATACGCGAACTCGGCCGGGTCATGACCCAGTCGAGCAACTGCCGGCTTGGCGCCGATGCACCGCGTCCGGTGCTGACCGCGATAGACGAGTTCGAATCGAGTTTCGAAGCACACGCCGACGGCCGCTGTCCGAGCGGAACCTGTTCTGACAAACTATGAGTACTGACGACCCACTCCCGGGCGTTCCGGAGATAGACGACCCGCAGCACGAGACGCCGGTCACGGCGGAGTTCGAGACCGGGACCGCGAACGACCCGCCCATCGGAACCGACGGCGAGACCCCGACGACGGTCACCGTCAACGGAACGCAGGTCACCGTCCCACCGGGTTCGACCGTCATCGACGCCATGCAAGCCGTCGACGACGAGGTCGTGAGCGTTGACCCCGGGGCCGACAGCCTCGACGAGGACGCTGACGTTCCGGCGCTTTGCTACTACGACCGCGAGGGCGACGCGAGCGACGAAATCGGCCCTCGGAGCGAGTGCCGAACCTGCATGGTCGAGACGGACGAACACGGGGTCGTTCCCTCCTGTTCGTTCCCGGCGACGGACGGACTGACGGTCGAGACCGACACGGCGACCGCCGAGGAGTGCCGGAGCGTCAACCTCGACCTCGTCCTCTCCAATCACAATCTGCGCTGTACGACCTGTAACGGGAACGGCCGGTGTGAACTCCAGGAGACGGCCATCAGCGAGGGGGTCGACCACCCGCGCTACGGCGTTTTCGACGACCGAAGCGAATACGAACCGCTCGACGACAGCTCCTCGTTCATTCAGATCGACCGCAACAAGTGTATCCTCTGTAACCGGTGCGTCGAAGGCTGTAACGACGTTCAGGTCGAAGGAGTCCTCCGTATCGAGGGCTCCGGAGAGGACACCCGCATCGGCTTCCAGTCCGACGCAGAGACGATGGCCGATTCCGACTGCGTCTCCTGTGGGCACTGTGCCACGGTCTGTCCGACCGGTGCCCTGACCGAGAAAGACATCGGTGGCGCTGGGACGCTCCCGCTTCCGGGATTCACGCAGCGGAACTCCGTCGGGAACGTCATCGAACATGAGGAGGTAGAGACTCTCGACGACACGACGGCACCGAACCGCTCGCCCGCCCCCGGGAGCGCGGGGCGTGCCGGTAGCGAAGCCGAGGTGGCACAGGAGGGACGAAGCGGCGTCGCTCGGTACATGGTCCAGAGCAAACGCCGGGCGTCCGATTTCCTCAGGGAGTACGGTCGGAAGGCCATGCTCGCGGGCGAACACACCGCCGAGAACATCGCGGCGCAGACACTACCAGAGGGTCGGCTATTCGACATCGCGTCGCTCGTCAGCGACTACCGACTGGGTAACCTCGACAAAGCGGAGACGACGTGCGGGTTCTGTGCGGTCGGCTGCCGGTTCGAGATGTGGGGTAAAGACGGCAACGCCCTCGGTGTCCAACCCGTCGACGACCCGGACAACGCCCCGGCCAACAACTTCTCGACGTGCGTGAAGGGGAAGTTCGGACACGACTTTGCCAACAGCAAGAAGCGGCTCACGAAGCCACTGATTCGAAACGAAGACGGCGAGTTCGAGGCGGCCTCGTGGGACGAGGCGCTTGACTACGTCGCCGGCGAACTCCGCGGGATTCAGGACGAACACGGCGTCGACGCGGTTAGTTGCCTCGCGTCGTCGAAAGGGAGCAACGAGGAGGCGTATCTCGTCCAGAAGTTCGCGCGGCAGGTGCTCGGCACGAAGAACATCGACAACTGCGCCCGGCTCTGTCACTCGTCGACGGTGGCGGCGCTCCAACAGACGCTCGGCTACGGCGCGATGACGAACCGCATCAACGAGGACATCGGCGAGGCCGATGCCTACCTCATCAGCGGGTCGAACACGACCGAGTCACACCCGGTGTTGGCGACTCGCATCAAGCAGAACGTCCGCGACGGGGCCGACCTCGTGGTGTTCGACCCCCGGAAAATCGGCATCGCCGAACACGCCGACCAGTACACGAGAACGACGCCCGGCTACGACGTGGCGTGGCTCAACGGACTCATCCGATACCTCATCGAACACGACCTGCACGACGAGACGTTCATCGAACGGAACACGAAAGGATTCGACGCGGTCAAGCAGAAGGTCCAGGCGTTCACCCCCGAGAAAGTCGAGGAACTGGCCGGCGTCTCACCCGACGAACTGCAGTCGGCCGCCGAGACGCTCGCCGACGCCGAGAACGTCGTCTTCGGCTGGGCGATGGGCATGACCCAATCCAGTCACGGCACAGAGAACCTCCTCGCGATGGCCGACCTCGCGCTCACGCTCGGGCAGGTCGGGAAACCGGGTGCCGGACTGTCGCCCTTCCGCGGCCAGAACAACGTGCAGGGCGGCGGCGGCGACATGGGGACCCTGCCCGGCAGTCTCCCCGGATACCAGGACCCGGCCGACGACGAGGTCGGCGAGAAGTTCGCCGAGGTGTGGGGCGAGCGCCCACCGGCGGAACCCGGCCTCAAAGTGCCGGAGATGCTCGCCGAGGCCCACGAGGGGAATCTCCGCGGGATGTACATCGTCGGGGAGAACCCCGCGCTCTCGGAACCCGACATCCAGCACGCCGGCAAGGCGCTCGATAGCTTGGACTTCCTCGTCGTACAGGACATCTTCATGACGGAGACCGCAGAGCACGCGGACGTGGTGCTGCCGGCGGCGACCTCGCCGGAGAAACACGGCACGTTCACCAACACCGAGCGCCGGATACAGCGGGTTCGGGCGTCCGCGGAACCGCCCGGTAAGGCGCGACAGGACTGGGAGATTACGCAGGAACTGGCGGCCAGACTGGGCTACGACTGGGGATACGACCACCCGCGCGAAGTGATGGACGAAATTAGCGACCTGACTCCCATCTACGGCGGCGTCAGCTACGAGCGTCTCGAATCGGGCGCGGAGCACGGACTCCAGTGGCCGTGTTGGGACGAAGACCATCCCGGCACGCCGTATCTCTACGACTACCAGGAGGGGAACTTCAACTTCGACGACGGGCTGGCCCGCTTCGTGCCGGCGGACGGCGGCCACCCCGGCGAAGTCCCCGACGAGGAGTACCCCCTTACGCTCACGTCCGGGCGGGTCCTCTACCACTGGCACACCGGACAGATCACCCGACGCGTCGAGGGCCTCATGAGCCACGTCGGCGAGAGCTTCATCGAAATCAATCCGACGACAGCCGCGGAACTCGGCGTTTCGGACGGCGAGTATGTCAAGGTCGAATCCCGCCGCGGCGACATCGTGGTCAAGGCGACCGTGACCGACCGCGTCGGCGACGGAACGCTCTTCATCCCGATGCACTTCGCGGCCGGCGCGGTCAACAAACTCACGCAGGAGACCTTTGACCCGCAGGCCGGCATTCCGGAGTACAAAGTGTCGAGCGTGCGTGTCGAACCGCTCGGACCGGACGCCGACCCGGACGTGCTGCGGATCCCGGACGCAGGCGCTGGAAGCGCCGCACGCGGAAACGACTGACTACCGGGGTCGTTTCGGTTCTGTAGCTGTCTCCCCCTACGCGGTTAGTACTGTGGCGCTACTACCATTATTCTCCCCCTCAGTATCTCGTCACCGCTGTACTACTCTCCAACACCCAGCGACGTACTGACTGCCGCGAAAGCTGGTGTTTGTGGCGAGAAGTAGCCTGTACGAGCATTCTCGGTTCGCGGGCGAGGCCTGAAACAGGAATATACCATATGACGATATATCATTCTTGGGCGGTGGCCCCACTCTTCGTCCGAGGTTGTGGAACCTCTCCCGCCGCTCGATCCGGCGGCCGCGAACCGGCCGAGATAAAAGATGGCGAGCGCCGGGAACGCGACCAGGAGTTCGCTGAAGTGGAGCGCATCGTGCTGTCGTGGCGTCACTCGGAAGGTCAGCGTTTCGGTTGAGCCTGAAGATGAGAGACTTTCTGGTCGTTCCGTATGATCATGGTGAAGTTGCTGTCGACGAGATGGCTCGTGCTTCGACGAACGTGGATTACAAAAATAAGATTGTAATCCAAAACTCTCCAACGAGGTGTCGGAGGTCGAGGTGAGTGAGTGGCCGCGTGGCTGTCTGTGCGGTGAAGTTGATAACCGAAGAAGCGTTCAACAGTATTGAACAGAAACGAGTCGGATATATGACATTTATCTGGACCTGAAGTTGGGTTCGGGTTCAGTAGTGGGCGTATCGCAGTTCGATGACGTTGGCGGTGCTCTTTACAGCGTCGGCCAGTTCTGCCATCGTTTCAGGAGAACGCACGCGGCTTACTGGTCCGGACACCGAGACTGCGCTTATTACTTCGTTCGTTCGCTGATCCATGATCGGGACGCCGATGGTGAGCACGCCCTGGCGGCGGTCTTGGTCCTCTATCGAGTAGCCGCGGTCTCGCGTCTCTTCGAGTTCTTCGTAGAGTTCCTCGCGCGTGGTTATCGTGTGTTCGTTTGCTTCTGGGAGCCCGTGTTGGTCGATGATTTCCTCGACCCGCTCAGGGGGGTAGTGCGCCAGCATCGCCTTGCCGAGGGCGGTCCAGTGCATATTGGTGTACTCGCCGATGGGTGCGTTATCGTGGATTGCGTCCGCTTCCTCGGACTTGTACAGGAGGACGCGCAGGCCGTTTTCCTCGATACCGAGGTTGGCCACTTCACCCGTTTCTCGCGCGAGTTTGTCGACTTCCAGTTTCGCCGTTCGATAGAGTCTCGACCGGTTCCGAACACCGCCGCCGTACTTCAGGAACCGGAACCCCAGCCGGTAGCTGTCTCCGTCCCGGACGACGAGGTTGAGTGATTCGAGCGTCTTCAGGTATATGTGAACTGTACTTTTCGGGGTGTCGAGCGCAGTAGCGGTCTCTGTCACCGTCGCGCCTCGCTCACCCTCGAGAAAGTCAACTATATTGAACGCGCGTTCAATAGAATTAATCCTGTTCTTCGACCCACCTTCGTCGCGATTTCCAGCCATACGACTCTGTCTCTGACCTATCGTAATAAGCGTACGGTCATCTTCAGAAACGCAACTATTCGATACTGTTGAACGAGTGTCCGCGAAAATTCGCAACGGTTTGTACGACGTCGGTTACGGGACGACCTGATTTTCGAGCTCGTCGTCGCCTTCTTCGAGAGCCGCCACGTTTCTCGCCACAATGTCCGCGAGTCGGCTCCAATGAGCTGGTGTGTGTCCTGCGTTGTGCGGCGTGATTGTCACATTTTCGAACTGCCAGAGGGGGTGGTCCGACGGGAGCGGCTCGGGGTCGGTCACGTCGAGCGAGACGTCGCCGATATCGTTCGACTGAATCGCCCGTACGAGTGCGTCGGTGTCGATGATCTGTCCACGCCCGACGTTGGTGACAGTCGCGTGTTGTGGGAGCGTCTCCAGTTCGGCCGCGCCGACGAGCCCTCGGGTGGTGTCCGTGAGCGGCGACGCGATGACGAGATGGTCCGTTCGAGCGAGCGCGTCGTGGAAGTCGCGCTCGTCGTAGCCGATGACCTCGTCCGTTGGCCCGCTCTTTTCGGGGGTGTACCGGACACCGATAGTGTCCACGTCGAAGCCCGATAATCGGTCGACGACTGCAGACCCGATGGAGCCGAGACCGACGACTGTGACAGTACTCCCGCGTAGTTCACCCGCCTGATAGTGCCGCCATTCGTGGCGCTGTTCGCGACGCCATCCCTCTTTGAAACGCCGCGTGGACGCGAGGATGTAGCCGACGACTTGTTCGGCGATGTTCGGTGCGTGGATGCCCGAGGCGGTCGTGACGGCGACGCCCATGTCAGAGAACACGTCGAGCGGTAAGTGCCCGTACCCGGCGGCGATCCCAGCAAACAGTTCGAGGTTCTCCGCCTCTGACAGGAGCTCTTCGTCGATTTCGACGCTGGAAGCAACAGTCGCGTTGCTGATTAGTTCGCGCTCCTCAGCGGGAGTCCGGGCGAGTGCAACCGTGCGGTTGGGCAACCGCTCGCGGAGTTCTTCGACGTACGCTTCCGCTGGGAGTCCGTGTGTTCCTTGCCGTAAGACGACCACGTCTGGATTTCCGATCATGACTGTAATTTCCTCTCGACCCGAGGGCTGAGAGTCTCCTCAAGCGCTCGGTTGCTTATTGCTTCCGAGGGAGATATATACGTGGTGCTTTTGAGGATTATATTACCGACTGCCTCCTCCGACTGACGACACCGCAACATTCCTAATGGACCTAAATTATATATGCTGCGCCTCCATGTCCCAGACTGGGAATGTCTACCAACCACACTAGACGGCAGTTTGTTAAAGCAGCGGCGCTCGGTGGCGTTGCGGCATCGGCTGGATGTCTCAGTAGCGTTACTGGGAGTAACAACGGCTCCGGTGGCTCGGGTGAGGCCGCGAACACGCTCGAATACTGGGAGTACTTCCACTCGCAGTCCCAGGTCGCAGAGGAGTTGATGAAGTCGACCGTAGAGGAGTTCCAACAGGGACACGACGTCCAGATGAAGATGAACTGGGCGAGTTGGGACGATATCAACGGCGGCAAGTGGAAGAATAATATCCAAAACGGGAACCGACCGGTCATCTACGACTCGACCAACTCCCTCAACGGGCAGTTCATCGATCCCTCGTGGGTGAAACCGGTCAGCGAGTATCGAGACCACCTCGACGACGAAGCGCTCTCGAACATCGAGTGGGCGCTAGAACTCTCGCAGAGCTGTTACCGCGGCTTCGAGAAGGACCTCTACGAGATTCCGGTCGGGATGGAAGTCGGCGCACCGTTCATCGCGCGTGCCGACCACTTCGAGGAGGCGGGGCTCTCTATCGAAGAGGATTTTCCCCCACAGGACTACGACCACCTCGTCGAAATTGCGACCCAGTTACAGGAGAATGGTCCCGGCGACTACGGCTTCCAGATTTACGGCGCACAGGGTGACGTGACCGACGAGGCGCTCGTGACTTGGGCCGCGTCCGAGGGCGGCTACGACGGGATGTACATGAACGAGGACTGGTCCGACGTGAACTACGATTCCGAGGCCTGGAAGACGGCCACGAAACAGTACGTCGACCTCTACCAGAAATACGGCCTCTCGTCGGACAAGGCACCGACGGCCTCCAACGAGGGCGTCGCACAGATGCTCATTCAGGGCAAGGTGAGCATGTATCAAGGCAGTACGAAGGATCTCGGCCTGTTCCGTAGTCGGGCCTCGGAGATGCTCGAAGACGGGACTATCGTGTTCGGACCCTCGTGGGAAGGTGCGGCGGGGAACCGCGGCGAATTCTTCACTCAGTGTGTCGCTCTCATGCGCAAACCGGATGGCGTCTCGCAGGACGTGTGGGACCAGCGGGAGGAACTGGCGATTCAGTGGATAAACAAACTCCTCTCATCGGAGTTTCAAAAAGAGGTCCCCCGTTCGTTGGCGACCCTCCCCGTCCGACGCGACGTGTGGGACGGTCTGAGTGACGATCCGGCACTAGGCGCGAGTAACTACATCTCCAGCCTTCGAACGACGGTCGACGGGATGGAACACGGTTGGTCGAGTCACCCGAAGATGAACGCCATCCAGTACAACATCGCTGGCCCGCTGTTCCAAGAGGCCGTTCGCGGGGAACTCGCACCCGAAGAGGCCTGCACGCGCGCCGCAGAACAGATACGCAATCAGATAGAGCTCTGAGAAGGATGTCGACTCAGAACCGCTTCGACCTCGGGGGCTGGGCGTCGAGCTACCGCGAAACTCTCTCTGAGAACTGGTTCGCGTATCTGCTCATCCTTCCGGTCCTCGCCTTCCTGGTGCTTCTCATGTGGCTCCCATTCGCGCAGGGGTTCTACATGAGCTTTAACGACTGGCCCTTCGGCGGCGAGCCCGCCTGGGTCGGTCTGGAGAACTACCGGTTCCTCTTCGACTGGGAGCCGTTTTACACCTCGTTGAGAGCCACGCTCGTCTTCTCACTCACGACGGTCCTCCAACTTGGCGTCGCCCTCGTGGCGGCGCTCGCGGTGCGCGAGATTCGCCGGGGTAAGAGCTTCGTCACCGGCGTGTTCCTCATCTCGTACACGGTTCCGCCACTTGTCACGGGGACTATCTGGGCGTACCTCCTCCAGCCGGACCTCGGCCCGATATTCGGCTACCTGACGCAATGGGGGCTCCTCGAAGAGACCATATACTGGGGAAGCGACGGCGGTGCGTCCCTCGGCGTCATCCTCTTCGTGACGACGTGGACGTTCTGGCCGTTCATGTTCCTCATCATATCGGCGAGCCTCGAGAGCATCCCCGAAGAACTGTACGAGAGCGCGCGGATGTACGGCGCGGGCCGCGTCCAGACGTTCCTCAGAGTGACGCTCCCGCAACTGAAAAGCGCCATCCTCGTCGCCTTGAGTATCCGCATCATCTGGAACATGACCAAGATATCGCAGGTTCTGCAACTGACCAACGGCGGTCCCGGATACGACACTTCGATACTGGCGGTGTTGTTGTACCGGTTCGCCTACGGACAAGGACGGATGGGTGTCGCTTACGCGGTCGGCGTCATCCTACTGGTCATGACTATTGGATTCGTCTTCGTATTCATCCGCGAGTTCGAGCGGACAAGTGAGGGCCCACAATGAGCACCGACGACTTCGACGTGACGGCGGTGACGCTCAAGGCGACGACCTACGGGGTCATCTCGTTCCTCGTCCTGTTCAACCTTGTCGTGTTGGCGTTCATCTTCTCGGTGTCGTTCATGCCCCCGAGCGAGTTCTTCGGTGCCCCGCACATCATCCCGCAGAACCCGACGCTCGATGCGTGGGCGAGCGGGTTCGAAGAGCTACAGGACAACCTCGTCAACAGCTTTCTCATCGGACTCGGAACGACTGTCGTCGCGCTGGCAATCTCCATTCCCGGCGCGTACGCCTTCGCCCGAAAGGAGTTCTACGGCAAGCGGGCCGGGTTCTACGCCATCATCTCGGCGATGATGTTCCCGTATATCCTGCTCGTCATCCCTATCATGGACCTCTGGAACGACTTGGGTCTGTACAACACCATCCCGGGCATGATTATCGCTTACCAGGTGTTCGTGACACCGTTCGCCATCTGGATTCTCCGGGACTTCTTCGCAAAGCTCCCGACAGACATCGAGGAGGCTGCGCAGGTGTACGGATGCACCCAGTTCACGGCGTTCCTGCGAGTCATCCTCCCCCTCGCGACGCCCGGTATTGTCGCGGTCGGCTTCCTCGCGTTCCTCACCGGGTGGAACGACTTCTTGTTCGCTAATCTGCTGACGACCGGGACCGGTCCGGTCCCAGCGGTGCCGGTCCTGTACGGCACCATCGGAGGTGGCTCTGGCGAGCGAGTCTACTGGGGCAAACTGATGGCTGAGACGCTCATCATCGGTACGCCGCCGACGATACTGTATCTCGTCGCGCGCAACTACCTCGAAAACGCATTCACGGTCTGACACAAAACACCATGACAGCACTCGAAGACACGACCACGGAAGAGACGGCTCAGACGGCAGACGCGACCGATAGCGTGGCCCCATCTGAGACTGACAGCTCGGGCGGCCATATCCGCCTCGAAGGAATCAGAAAGACGTTCGACGGCGGCGACATCGTTGCCTGCGACGATGTGAACATCTCCATGGACGGTGGTGAGTTTGTCGTCCTCGTCGGACCGTCGGGGTGCGGCAAGACGACGACGCTCCGATGTATCGCTGGCCTCGAAGAGCCGGACGGGGGCCGAATCGTCGTCGACGGCAAGGACATCACCGGCTTGAAGTCGAAAGACCGGGACTTGGCGTTCGTATTCCAAAGTATCGCGCTGTTCCCCCACATGAGCGTTCGGAAGAACATCCGGTTCGGTCTCGACATGAAAACCGACCTCTCCAAAGCTGAAAAGCGTGAGCGCGTCGAATCGGCGGCCGAGACACTCGGTCTCGGGGAGACGTTGGACCGCAAGCCTGCGGCGCTTTCCGGCGGTCAGCAACAGCGCGTTTCCCTCGGTCGCGCGATGGTGATGGAGCCCGCCGCCTTCCTCCTCGACGAGCCGTTCTCGGCGCTTGACGCCAACCTTCGCGACCACATGCGCGTCGAGGTGAAAAAGATTCAGCGCCGGCTTGAGACGGCGATGGTGTTCGTCACTCACGACCAGGAAGAGGCGATGACGCTCGGCGACAAAATCGTCGTGATGAACGACGGCTACGTCCAGCAGATCGGAACGCCCTACGAGATTTACAACGAGCCAGCGAACCGGTTCGTCGCCGACTTCATCGGGTCGCCGTCACCGAATCTCGTGGAGTGTACCGTCGAGCGAACGGCCTCTGGTATCACTTTCGCGAGTGACTTCTGCCGAATTCCCGCAACCGACGAACAGGCCGCCGAAGTACAGGACGGTCAGACTGTTGTTTACGGTATCCGTCCGGAGTATCTGAGTATGTGCGACGACGGAGGACACTTCACTGCTCGGCTGGACGTCGTCGAACCGCTCGGTGACCGGGACGCGATCCATCTGACCTCTGGTGATACGTCTCTGTCGGCGGTGACGCCGCAAGGGGAGGTCTCCCGCGACCGAGACGAGGTTAGCGTGGTCATGCAGACCGACGAGGCGTGGCTGTTCGACGAGCACGGCGAGCGAATCGTCTGACCCACGCTATACCACGTCAGCGCCCGAATACCCCTCTCTCTTCGAATTCTTCGCGCCCAAACAGCTATGTCGGTCGAAGCCGAATCACGGCTACTGGTGTACGCTGAGATGACACGATACGAAACCGTCCGACGCGCAGCGACTGAGGGTTCCGAAGTCGCACATGAACTGTTTAGAACTGACCTTGCCGTCGACACTAAACGGTCGAAGCTAGATCTCGTGACGAAGGCAGACACGGAGACACAGCGCCGGACCATCTCGGTCATCCGAGAGTCGTTCCCTGACGCGACTATCGTCGGCGAGGAGGAAGATGAGCGCAAGTCCGTCCCCGAAGACGGCGACGCATGGGTCATCGACCCCATCGACGGGACAACCAACTTCGTCCACGGCTCACAGCTGTGGACGACGACGGTAGCGTGTGTTCGAGACCACCAGACTGTGGCGGCTACGACTGTCGCTCCAGCACTCGGCGACGTCTACGCGGCGACCGTGGACGGTGCGACCCGGAACAGTAATCCGATTACAGTTAGTTCGAAGACTGACCTCGATGAGTTCGTTGTCGCCCCCATCCTGCGCTACGGCCCCGACCGCGACGCCGAATTCGGCGACTTCCTCAGACGACTCGTTATCCGATTCGGGGATCTGCGCCGACTGGGATGTGCGCAGGTGACGTTAGCGATGGTCGCCTGTGGAACGCTAGACGTCGCCGCCTCGGAGCAACCCGACCCCAATCCGTGGGACACCATCGCTGGTGTCTCTCTGGTCAGGCGGGCTGGCGGTACTGTGACCGATGTCCGTGGTAACCAATGGATGCCCGGGTGTGAGGGCCTCGTCGCGTCCAACGGAGAGGCGCATGACGAAGTTCTCGACCGCGTGACGACCGACTAACTCAGGCAGTCTGCTTCTGGGTGTCTTTTGAGATAGCGCCTGCAACGAAGCCACGAAATTACGCCGATAGAAGGACTTACTACGCATGCGTAGCACGAATTAAGCATGCCGGTAAACTACGCGGAGTTGCACGATCCGAACGCGGAGTACACGATGCGGGAGCTGTCGG